>NZ_BCWK01000003.1:0-256751 GCF_001592165.1 Caldimonas taiwanensis NBRC 104434 | reverse complement strand
TTTCGCTCGATGCGGTGGAGATGCTGTCGGTGGACAGTCGCACCTGAGCGACGGTGTCGCGCAGAGCCTGTTGCATCTGCGCCAGGGCCTGCATCATTTCACCGATTTCATCATCGCGACGGCCGTGCACCGGGGTGGCCAGGTCGCCCTGCGCGATGCGGCGCGCAGCGGCGACCGCTTCGCGCAGCGGATCGCGGATGGAGCGCACCAACCACCAGGTGCCGGCGGCCAGCAGGCTCAAGACCAGCACGGCGGCGCTGGCAGCCAGGGCGATCGTGGCCTGCCGCTGGGCCTTGAATTCGGCCTTGAACTGCGCGGCCGATGCGGACAGCGCCGTCAGCAGGTCTCGGTGCACGTCTTGGTTGCGGCGGGCCGATGCGCTGATGTCGTGATCGAGCAGGCGGGTGAGGGCGGCCATATCGCCTTGGGTGCGCAGTTGGGTGATGCGCTCGCTGAGCTGGGCCAGTTGGGTCTGGTGCTCGCGGGCTTGCTGCAATGCAGAACGCTCGGGCGCCGACAGCGTGGCCGCTTCCAGTCGTGCGATCAAGGCTTCGATCTCGCGGTGGCTGGTGTCCAGGGCCTCGTGGAGGCGGCGGGCCTGGGGCGCCTCGGCCGGTGCCAGCGCCAGGGCTTGCAGGCGCTCGACATAGGCTTGGCGTTGGGCTTGCCACTGCATGGCCGCATCGAGTTTGGCCTCGTGGGCCGCTTGATGGGTGTCGAAAAACTGGGTGGATGAGGCCGAGCGCAGGCCGGAGATGGCCACGAGGCTGAGCTGACAGGCCGCGATGAGGGCTGTGGCGCACCACAGCTTGGTTCCGATTTTCATGGGGGTATGGGGCAGCAACGGCAAGGCCTCCTGCGGCGGAGGCCTGGCATCTTCAGTGACGGGAGCGCCGCACCAGGCTGGCCACGTCGAGGATGAGGGCCACGCGGCCATCGCCGAGGATGGTGGCGCCGGAGACGTCGGGCACTTTGCGATAGTTGGCCTCGAGGTTTTTCACCACCACCTGTTGTTGGCCGAGCAGCTCATCGACCATCAGCGCGACGCGGCCGCCTTCGGCTTCGACCACGACCATGATGGAGCTGGCGTGCTCGAAGTCGAAGCGTGGGACTTTGAAGACTTGTTCCAGTTCGATGACGGGCATGTACTCCGAGCGCACCTCGACCACGCGGCCGCTGGTGCCCACGGTCTTGATCATGCCGGGCTCGACTTGGAAGCTCTCGACCACCGAGGACAAGGGCAGGATGTAGCACTCGTCGCCCACGCCGACGCTCATGCCGTCCATGATGGCCAGCGTCAGCGGCAGGCGCACCGAGACGCGCATGCCATAGCCTTCGGCCGAGTCGATTTCCACCGTGCCGTTGAGCGCAGCGATGTTTTTCTTCACCACGTCCATGCCCACCCCGCGGCCAGAGACGTCGGTGACTTGCTCGGCGGTGGAGAAGCCGGGCTCGAAAATGAGGTTCCACACTTCCTGGTCGGTGAGCGTGTCGGGCGCGTGCAGTCCGCGTTCGCGGGCTTTCTTCAAGAGCTTTTCTCGGCTCAGGCCGCGACCGTCATCACGGACTTCGATCACGATGGAGCCACCTTGGTGCGAGGCCGACAGGGTGATGGTGCCGGTCTCTGGTTTGCCGGCGGCCAGGCGTTCGGCCGGCAGCTCGATGCCATGATCGCAGGAATTGCGCACCAGGTGGGTCAGCGGGTCGGTGATCTTCTCGACCAATCCTTTGTCCAGCTCGGTGGCTTCGCCGTGCGTGACCAGTTCGACCTTTTTGCCGAGTTTGTTGGCCAGATCGCGCAGCATGCGCGGGAAGCGGCTGAACACCGTGGACATGGGGATCATGCGGATCGACATCACGGCTTCCTGCAGGTCGCGCGTGTTGCGGTCCAGGTCAGTCAGGCCAGCGAGCAATTGCTGGTGCACCACCGGATCGAGGTTGCGACTGGTTTGCGCCAGCATGGCCTGGGTGATGACGAGTTCGCCCACGAGGTTGATGAGCTGGTCGACTTTCTCGACCGAAACACGGATCGTGGCGGCATCGAGCGAGGCGCTGCTGCGGGCCTCGCCGCGCGCAGCGGGCTTGGGGCTGGGCGCGGATTTGGCCGGCGCTGGCGTGGACGTGGACGACGGAGCCCCAGGGGCGTTTTCGAAAAAGCCATAGCCGGGGTCCGGGGCGGCGGGCGCGGGTGCGCCGGGCGCGTTCTCGAAGAAGCCGTAGCCGGGGTCGGGGGCGGCCGAGGCCGGGGACGGCGGGGCCGCCGGTGCCGTGGACGCCGGGCTCAGAGGTTTGAACTGCACATGCTCTTTGGAGACATGGAAGGTGAACAGATCCAGCAGTTCAGACTCGGAGCTGCGCGTGACGACCTTGAATCGCCGCATGCCCTGCTGGGCGACACCCCCATCCAGCGGTTCGATGTGGCCCAAATCGACGATTTCCTTGAAGAGCTCGACCAGGTTGTCGGCCACCGACGGGTCGGGCAGCGGACCGACCACGAGTTCCAGGGTGCGTTCGCCTTGGGCTGCTGCCGCCGGTGCCGGCGGCTCGGCGGGCGCGCTGACCACGGGGGGCGCGGCCACCGGGGCCGGGGGCGCCTCGCCGGCGGCCAGGGCACGGATGTTGAACAGCAACTCGGTGGTGTCGATCACGTCGCCAGCGCCGGTTTGGTGGCGTGCGAGCTGGGCTTTGAGGGCATCGCCCGAGGCCAACAGCACGTCGACCATGCTGGGCGTGGGTTGCAGCTCATGGCGGCGCAGTTTGTCCAGCAGCGTCTCCATCTGGTGGGTCAGCTCGGCCACGTCGTTGAAGCCGAAGGTGGCCGCCCCCCCTTTGATCGAGTGCGCGCAGCGGAAGATGGCGTTGAGCTCTTCGTCATCGGCGGCTTCGATGTCCAGCTCGAGCAAGAGCTGCTCCATGCGCTCCAGGTTCTCCGAGGCTTCTTCGAAGAAGACCTGGTAGAACTGGCTGAGGTCGAAACTGGCGCCCAGCTGGGCGCCTTCGGAGGTCATTTCGCCCACGGTGTACTCCTGGTGCGGTCGGATGATGGGACGGATGGCAGCAGTGCGGCGGCGGGCCAGCTCACTTGATCACTTTTTGAATCACCTCGATCAGCTTGTTCGGATCGAAGGGCTTGACCAACCAGCCGGTCGCACCCGCGGCCCGACCAGCCTGTTTCATCTGGTCGCTGGATTCCGTGGTCAGAATCAAAATGGGCGTGCTTTTGAATTGCGGGTTCTCGCGCAGCTTTTTCGTCAGGCTGATGCCATCCATGCGGGGCATGTTCTGGTCGGTCAGCACGAGGTCGAAGGTGCGAGTGCCGGCTTTTTCATAGGCATCCTGGCCGTCGACGGCCTCCACCACGTGGTAGCCGGCGTTCTTCAGGGTGAAGGCGACCATCTGGCGCATGGAGGCGGAATCGTCTACCGCAAGGATGGAATGCATGGCTGTCTCTCCGATGTGTCTGGCTGGGTATCGGTACCTGGGGCGAAAACTTGAGTTCGGGTTCAGAACAGTTCGATCGATCCGGCGTCCATCTCGGACTGGGTGACTGGGTTGGGCCTCAGCGGCGCGTCTTCGACGACGGTTTGGCCGTCTTCGTCATCGCCCATGGTCTCGCGCGCGATTCGATCGGCGCAGTTGCGCAGACGCCGGTTGGTGTGCGCGATGAGTTGCGAGGCCATGTCCTGAAACTGCAATGCGGTGACCGCCCCACTGAGGTTGCGCAGCACCGGGACCAGCTCGCTGGTCTGGATGCGGTGGTCGCTGGCGGCTTGCATGAGCCCTTCCATCTGCTGGACGGCGGTCGAAAAGCGCAGCATCAGGCCGTCGCAGGCATCGGCCAGCAGGCCCTGGAGTCGCTCCAGGTCGTGCGTGGCCGTCATCAGGTGGTCCTGCAAGTCGGCGGCCACAGGCAAGGGCAGGGTGGGCCCCGGATCGGGGCTGGGCGGTGGGGTGGTCAGCATGGGGTCTCCGTGGCTCGGCGAAGGCATGCGGGCATACATTGAGGCCTGGCGCTAGAATTTTCGGCAGTCCTTTGCACGTCTTGAGCGCGGACCTTGCGGTCCGGACCTGACGCTATATCGGCCGCACGATGGCCCACTGAAGGTCGCCAACGGGAAAACCCTCAGATGCCCACTGCTGATGCCCCGCGGCTGCTGCGGGTCCTGCACATCGAGGACTCGGAGCTGGATCACGAGCTGATGGTGACCCAGATGCGCCGTGCCGGCCTGACGGTGCATGCGCGTCGCGTGGAGACGGCGGCGCAATTCGAAGCGGCCTTGGCGGAAGGGGGCGATGCGTCCTGGGATGTCATCTTGTCGGACTACAGCCTGCCGGGCTTTTCGGGGCTGGTGGCGCTGGAGATGATCAAGTCGCGGGGCCTCTTGACTCCGTTCATCATCGTCTCGGGCGAAATCGGCGAAGACACCGCGGTGGAGGCCATGCGCAACGGCGCGGCCGACTATCTGCTCAAGAACAATCTGACCCGGCTCGTGCCGGCCATGCTGCATGCCATCGAGGCGCATCAAGCCTTGCGCGACAAGCGGCAGGCCGATGTGGCTTTGGCACAGTCGCAAGAGCGCCTGCGTGAATTGGCCCAGCATCTCCAAACCAGCGTGGAGCGCGAGCGAGCAGCCATCGCCCGCGAAATCCATGATGACGTGGGGGGCTCGTTGACCGCGCTGAAGTTCGACTTGGCCTGGATCGCTCGCCATTCGAACGAGCCTGCCATCGTGCGGCGCGCGCATGAGGCCCTGGAGACCGTCAGCCAAGCGCTGGAGTCGAGCAAGCGCATCATGCACAACCTGCGCCCGGCGATTCTGGAGCAGGGCTTGGTGGCGGCGCTGCAATGGATGACCGCGACGTTCGAGAAGCGTACCGGAATTGAGACGCGTTTCCGTTCGAGCCAGGAACATCCCCGCTTGCCCGCCGGTGTGCCCTTGGTGGCCTACCGGACCGCGCAGGAGGCTTTGACCAATGTGGCCAAGCATGCCCAGGCCACGCGGGTGAATGTGGATTTGACCATCGCCGCTGGCGTGCTGTCCTTGGAGGTCAGCGACAATGGCCGGGGATTGAGCCGTGCCGATCTGGCCAAGGCCCGTTCGTTTGGCATCCGCGGGCTGCATGAGCGGGCCAGCACGGTGGGGGGCTGGGTGGACCTCAGCAGCGGTCCGCACGGCACGACCTTGATTCTGTCGGTGCCTCTGCGGGGGCCAGTGGATCGTGGGGGGGAAGAAGACATTCCGCGTTTGCATGATGTACGCTCGGGCGAAGACCCGACGTTCTGGGGGGAACTGTGATTCAAGTGATCCTGTGCGACGACCACGCGCTGATTCGCCGGGGAATCCGAGACACCTTGTCGGATGCCCCGGACATCGAGGTGGTGGGCGAGGCGGGCGATTACGGCGAGTTGCGTGCCCTGATGCGACGCCAGGGCTGCGATGTGTTGGTGCTGGACATCAACTTGCCAGGCCGCAGCGGCCTGGACGTGCTGCACGCCCTGAAGGAAGAAGGCTCGCCAGTGAAAGTGCTGGTGGTGTCGATGTATCCCGAGGATCAATACGCCATCCGGGCCTTGAAGGCCGGGGCCTATGGTTACGTGAACAAGGGGGGCGACCCGTCCCAGCTGGTGGCTGCCGTGCGCACGGTGGCTCAAGGGCGCAAGTACGTCACGCCCGACATGGCACAGATGTTGGTGGAGAGCCTGACGGCCCCGACCACCGAGGCGCCGCATGAACGCTTGTCGGATCGCGAGTTGCAAACGCTGGTGATGATCGCCTCGGGCAAGCGTTTGTCGGACATTGCCGAGGAACTGACGCTCAGCCCCAAGACGGTCAGCGTCTATCGTGCGCGGGTGCTCGAGAAGCTCGGCCTGAGCAACAATTCCGAGTTGACGGTCTACGCCATTCGCAACGGCTTGGTGTGAAGCGCCGTGGCCGGTCGCCGTTGCGGCGGCGCATCGCGGCGTCCGGCCCGTGCGGGCGGCCTCATCGGAAGTGACTCAGTGCACGCTCGATGGCCATCACGAACGGTTGCTCCATGGTCGGTAGGGTCAGCAGCAGACCCAGCAATCCGACGGATACGGTGATCGGAAATCCGATGGCAAAGATGTTCATCTGCTGAGCCACGCGAGAAATCACGCCCAGCACCAGGTTGACGAAGATCAGCATGGCCAGCAGCGGCAGGGCGATCCACAGGCCGAGCTTGAACACCTCGGCGCCCCAGCTGTGGACTTGGAGCAGGCGCGGCAAAGCCATGGGTTCGGGGCCGACCGGAAACGTCTGGAAACTCTGGACCACGGCCGCCACGAGGATCAGGTGGCCGTTGATGACCACGAAGAGCAAGGCGCTGAGGGTGCCGAACAAGCGACTGACGGCATTGGTCGCGCCGCCTTGCGCGGGGTCGAAGAAGGCCGCAAAGCCCAGGCCCATCTGCAAGCCGATCAGCTCGCCGGCATACTCCATGCCGGCAAAGATCAGTCGTACGGCAAATCCCAGGGTTGCGCCGATGAGCAGCTGCTGAATCAGCACCAACAGGGCGTCTGGCGCGTCCAGCGCCACCGGCGTGACTTGTGGCATCCATGCTTGTGCGGCCAGGGCCACCAAGAAGGCCAGGCCGATCTTCGCGCGGGCAGGTATGGCGCGCTGCGACAGCACCGGCACGGTCATGAACAGTGCCAGCGCCCGAAAAAAGGGCCACAGCAACGGTGACAGCCAGGCGCTGAGCTGGGCGTCGGTGAAGGTGAGCATGGGGCCGCGCCGCGATCGGGCTCACTGGACCATGCCGGGGATGCCGCCAAGGGTGCGCTGGATGTATTCGACCAGGGTGGTCATCATCCACGGGCCGGCCATGGCCAGCACGATCACCGCTCCCACCAGCTTGGGCACGAACGACAGGGTGGCCTCGTGGATTTGGGTGGCCGCCTGGATGATGCTGACCACCAAGCCGATGGCCAGCACGGTCAGCAACAGTGGCGCGGACAGCATCAGCAGGATGTACAGCGCCTGCTGGCCGAGGGTGAAGACATGGGAGGCGTCCATGTGTGTGTCCTTGCAGTCAAGTGACGAAGCTGGCCGCCAGCGATCCAAGCAGCAGGTTCCAGCCGTCGGCCAGTACGAAGAGCATCAGCTTGAACGGCAGGGCCACCAACACGGGCGAGAGCATCATCATGCCCAGGCTCATCAGGACGCTGGCGACGATCATGTCGATGATCAAGAAAGGAATGAAGATCATGAAACCGATCTGGAAGGCGCTTTTGAGCTCGCTGGTGACGAACGCAGGCACCAGCACGCGCAAGGGGGCCTGTTGGGCGGTCACCGAGGGGTCGAGCTTGGCCAGCTTGGCAAATAGCGCGAAGTCGGATTCGCGCGTTTGCTTGAGCATGAATTCACGCATCGGCGCTTCGGCGCGTTGCACGGCGATGTCGAAGTCGATCTGCTGGGCCGTGTAGGGCTGATAGGCCTCGGAGTAGATGCGGTCGATGGTCGGCCCCATCACGAACAGCGTGAGGAAGAGCGACAGTCCGATGATGACCTGGTTGGGCGGGGCCGACTGGGTGCCCAGGGCTTGGCGCAGCAGACTCAGCACGATGACGATGCGCGTGAAGCTCGTCATCAGCAGCAACACGGCTGGAATGAAGCTCAGCGCGGTGAAAAAGAGCAGGGTTTGGATCGGCACCGAGTAGCTCGTGCCACCGGGCCCCTGGCCGATGAGCACGGGCAGCGTGCCGGTGCCGACACCGCCACTCGTCTGGGCCCAAGCGGCTGCCGGCAATGCCGAGATCAACGACAAGACGGCGATCGCGCCGAGATGGGCAAGGCGCCGCCAAGCCAGAGGGCGTTCGAGCTGCATCAGCGATCCTTGCGCATGGTGTGGAACAAGCTGGCAAAGGCCGGCGCTTGAGGGGCCGGTGGGGCCTGCGGCAGGTCTTGCGCGGGCAGGGTGTGCAGGGTGCGAATGCTCTGGGCGGTGACGCCCAGAATCAGCCAGCGGCGCTCATCGCCGTGGCCGACTTCGACGGTCACCAGTCTTTGCGCGGGACCCACGGGCGTGCTGGAGATGATGCGGGTGGTTTGCGTCTGGCCGAGGCTCCCCAAAGGGCTGCGCTTGAGGAACCACAGCGTCAGCGGGATGGCCGCGACGATGAGCAGGAACCACAGGAGGAAGGAGCCGGCGGTGGGCATGGGCAGCAAGGGCAATGAACCGTTGCTGCTCATTGTGGGCAGCCTGGCGGGCCTTGGAAGCCAAGAAGAAAGGGGCCGATGGCCCCTTGCTTTGGGCTTTGTGCCGTGGCGCGTGCATTGCGTCACGGCCGCGCAGGCTCAGCCGCCACGGCTGAGGCGGCGCATGCGTTCGGACGGCGTGACGATGTCGGTGAGGCGGATGCCAAACTTGTCATTGACCACGACCACCTCGCCCTGTGCGATGAGGTAGCCGTTGACCAGCACATCCATGGGCTCGCCGGCCAGGGCGTCGAGCTCGATCACCGAGCCTTGGGCCAGCTGCAGGATGTGTTTGATCGGGATGCGGGTGCGTCCCAGCTCCACGGTGAGTTGCACCGGGATGTCCAGGATCATGTTGATGTCGTTGCCCGCAGCGTTCGAGGTGGTGGGGGTGAAGTTGGTGAACGAGGCCGGCGCCACCTGCTCGGCCGCCGTGGTCACCACCTCCTCGGCCGCAGCGGCGGCACCTTTCTGCTGGGCCAGGGCCGCTTCCCATTCTGCGGCCATCGCGTCTTGCTCGTCGGTGGGCTGCTGATGCTCAACTGACATGATGGTGCTCTCCCAACCAGCCGAGTTCTTGGCCGGTCAATACTTTCTCGATGCGCACGGCGTATTTGCCGTTGGAGGTGCCGTACTGGCATTCGAAAACCGGTACGCCGTCGACCTTGACTTCGATGGCCGGAGCCAGGTCCAGCTCCAGGAAGTCGCCCGGCTTGAGCGACAAGAGTTGCTCGACCGTGGCCGGGGCGGTCCCCAGCTCGGCGACGAGTTCGACCTCGGCGGCCTGGATCTGGTGGGTGAGCAGCTTGACCCATCGGCGGTCGGGCTCGGCCGAATCGCCTTGTACCGTGGAATACAGGATGTCGCGGATGGGTTCCAGCGTGGCATAGGGGATGCAGAAATGCACCGTGCCGGTGGTGTCGCCGATTTCCAGGGTGAACGAAGTGGCCACGACGATCTCGCTGGGCGTGGCCACATTGGCGAACTGCGGCTGCATCTCCGAGCGCTGGTATTCCAGCTCCAGCGGGTAGATGCCCTGCCAGGCTTTTTTGTATTCCTCGCGGATGACATCGACCAGCCGGTTGATGATGCGCTGCTCGGTGGGCGAGAAGTCGCGGCCTTCGATGCGGGTGTGGAATTTGCCGTTGCCGCCAAACAGGGCATCGATGACGGCGAACACCAGCGTGGGGTCGCACACCACCAGACCCGATCCCCGCAAGGGCTTGACCGAGACGATGTTGAAGTTGGTGGGAACGACGATCTCGCGCAGGAAGGCGCTGTACTTTTGCACCTTGATGGCCCCGACGGACACTTCGGGGCTTTTGCGGATGAGATTGAACAACCCGATGCGGATGTTGCGCGCGAATCGTTCGTTGATGATCTCCATCGTGGGCATGCGCCCACGCACGATGCGTTCCTGGCTGGCGATGTCATAGTCGCGGATGCCGCCGGCCGGAACCTCCTCTTCTTCCAGCTTTTGGCTTTCGCCGGTGATGCCTTGCAACAGGGCATCGACCTCGTCTTGCGACAGAATTTGCTGGCTCATCGGTGCATCTCCCTGGGCGATGGGGACGGCCGCAGGCTCACTGGATGATGAAGTTGGAAAAGTGCACGGCCAGAATCGGGTTGTGCACGGCTGGGCGTTTGCGGGCCTTGCCGTTGGGGGCTGCCGGCGGCTCTTCGTCCAATTCGATGCCCAGGGGGCGGACCGCTTCGCGCATGATTTCCATGGCCAGCTGTTCTTTGCCGGCTCGGTCGTACAACTCGGTGGCGGTTTTCTGCGACAACAGCATCAAGATGTTGCTGCGGATCGCCGGCATGAAGGCTTTGAGTTGTTCGACGACTTCGGGCGATTCCACTTCCAGCGTGATGCCGACTTGCGCATAGCGTTCGGCCTGGCGGTCGGCCAGGTTGACGGTGAAGGTGTCCAAGGGCAAGAACGTGGGGGCGACCGCAGCCTTTTTCTTCTTGGTGCTTTGCGTGGCCGCAGGCGGTTCGTCCAGGGCTTCGTCTTCGTCCTGGGCCCCGTGTTTCTTGAGCAGGAGCACGGCCGCTACGGCGGCCACGGCCAACACGACCACTCCGATGATGGCGAACAACAAGAGCTTCTTGCCCCCTTTGGCCGGGGCGGCATCGGCGGCTGCGGCTGTGGACATGGTCATTTCCTTCGAGTCGGGGCCCCATGCCTGTGGAGGCTTTGGGGCATGTCACTTGATTATTCGAGGGGATGGGGCGCCCGAACCGGCGAATAAGGGCGGAAAACGGGGGTTGCCGTGAGGTTTCGCCGGTTTTGGCGTGGCCATGCTCAAACATAGAGGTCTAGCCGGCCCGCCAGCGGGACGATGCGCGTGCGCACGCCCGCCACAGGCGTGGGCGATGGTTCGTCGCTGGGCCGACCCGCTGCACCGGGCGTGTCGCTGGGGGCCTGGCGGCGCGGCAGGGTCTCGCCGGAGACGCCACCGCCGGTGAGGGTCAGCCCGGCTTCGTGCAGGGCCGCCGCCAAATGCGAGAAGCTGGCCTCCAGCGCGGCGCGCGTGGCACTGGCGCTGGCGGCAAATTCCACCTGGGCGTGTTGGCCCGCAATGGCGATGTGGATGCTCACCGTGCCCATGTCGGCCGGACGCAGGTGGAGCTGGGCCTCGTGGACGCCTTGCCGGGTGAGGACGGTGATGTGCTGTGCCAGCGCATCCGGGAAATCCGGGTCGTGCACGGGCGTGGCCAGCGTGGCGCTGGGCGGGGCACTTGTTCCTTCGGCGCGGGGTGTGGCGTGCGCGGGGGCGACCGCACCGACCATCCACGGCATCGGGCCTGGGCCTGCCGCATCGGCGCCGTGCGCCTCCAGGGGGGGCGGGCTCGGGAGGGGGGCGCCGGCCGGGGGGGGCTCGGTGGCCTCCGTCATGAAAAGCGTTGGCGCGGCTGGATCCGAGGGCGCGGCCGCCGGCGGCTCGGGCGGGGCCTCGGGCCTTGGCGTTTGCAGCTCGAATGCCTGCGTCGGGAGGGCGGCTTTGCCCTCGCGCGCGGGGGACAGCGGGTCTGCTTTGTGCGGGCCTTCGGCGCCTGCCTCGGGCTTGATCGGCGAGGCCGGGGGCTCGGGCGGGCTCCACCACCATGCCGCCATGGGCTCGCCGTTGCCGGAGGTCGAGGCCGGCTCCTCGTCGTCGGTGTCCTCGGCCGGTGGCGAGTCGGGATCGGCTTGCGCAGGCGCTGCGGCTGCGTCCATGGGCTGCGCGACTCGGTCGGGCAGGGGGGGCCGAGTCTCGGCCGTGCTGGGCCGGGGGGGTGGGGTCTGCGGCGTGGCTTGGACTGCGGCGCGTGGGGCGGGTGCCGCCCCGTGGGCGTGTTGCAGCCAGCGGCCGAAATCGGATGCCTCCGCATCGGCTCGGGCGCTGCCGGCACGGACCGGGGACGTGCTTCCCACACCCCCGGGGGTGGGCGTCAGCGCAAAGGGCAGGGCGGTGACGGACATGGGGCTTCCTTCAGGCCAGCGCCAAGTCGCCGGAGTCGGCGGCACCACGGGACCAGGCCATGCGTGCGGCTTGTTCGTCCGTGAGCTTTTGCTCTTGCCGCTGGCGGGCCAGCGCCAGCTCGCCTTGGCGGCGTTCGATCAACTTGCGGATGGACGCTGCCCGCGTCTCGCGTTCGCGCAAGGATTGTTGGGCTTGCTCGAGGTGGTGTTGCAGGCGTTGCACCGTGGCTTGTTGCTGCGTGCTGGCTTGATCCAGGCGCGCCATGAAGTCTTGGTAGCACTGCAGGATCGGTGCCGTGCCTTCGATGCGGAAGCGCTCACTCCAGCGCTGCTGGTAGTCGCGACGGTAGTCGTCGAGTTGTCGGGCCTGTGCGCGGGCAGCATCCATCTGGTGCTGCAGGCGCAGCACGACCTGGTGGGCCTGCTGGCATTCCTTTTCGGCCACTTCGAGGGCCAGGGTCAAGGGATGGAGCCGAGGGTGCATGGTGTGTCCTGGGGGCTAAGTGGGGGGCAGTCAGCGAGGGGCAAGGCAGTCCATCATGCGGCGCACGCTGTCGGCCAAGGGAGCGCATTCACGCATGTCTTGTTGCAGCAGAGCGCGGATGGCAGGCCAGGCCTGAACGGCGGCGTCGAGTTCGGCGTCTTGGCCAGGCACGTAGGCGCCCAGCTGCAACAGGTCGCGGCTGCGGTTGTAGCGGGCCAGCATCTGGCGCAGACGGCGCGCGGCCTCGAGGTGATCGGCGGTCACGACGTTGTGCATCACGCGCGAGGCGGACTTTTCCACGTCGATGGCCGGATAGTGGCCCGATTCGGCCAACTCGCGCGTCAGCACGATGTGGCCATCGAGAATGGCCCGCGCGGCATCGGCAATCGGGTCTTGCTGGTCATCACCTTCGCTGAGGACGGTGTAGAACGCGGTGATGGAGCCCAGGCCGTTGAGCCCGTTGCCGCTGCGCTCGACGAGCTGAGGCAGCTTGGCAAAACAACTCGGGGGGTAGCCTTTGGTGGCGGGGGGCTCACCGATGGCCAGGGCGATTTCGCGTTGCGCCATGGCGTAACGGGTGAGCGAGTCCATCAGCAGCAGCACATGCTGGCCGCGGTCGCGAAAGTGTTCGGCGATCGCGGTGGCGTAGGTGGCGCCTTGCATGCGCATCAGCGGCGGCGCGTCGGCCGGGGCGGCCACCACGACCGAGCGGGCCAAGCCGTCCTCGCCGAGGATGTCTTCGATGAACTCCTTGACCTCGCGGCCGCGTTCACCGATGAGACCCACGACGATGACATCGGCACGGGTGTAGCGCGCCATCATGCCCAACAAGACCGATTTGCCCACGCCCGAGCCCGCGAACAAGCCGATGCGCTGGCCGCGGCCCACCGTGAGCAAGGCGTTGATCGCTCGCACGCCGGTGTCCAGCGGTTCGCGCACTGGGTCCCGGTCCATCGCGTTGATGGGGCGGCGCACCAGGGGTTCGTTGTGGACGTCGGTGATCGGACCTTTGCGGTCCAGCGGCCGGCCGTGGGAGTCGACCACACGGCCAAGCAGTCCATCGCCCATGGGCAGGTGCAGGCTGCGGTCTTCGCTGCGGCGCCAGGGGTGGCTGACTTGCCCGAGCTTCGGCGGGGTGATGGGGCTGGCCAGTGGCACCACGCGGGCACCACTGGCCAGCCCGTGGACCTCGCCGGTGGGCATCAGGTAGGCACGGTCACCGGCGAAGCCCACCACCTCGGCCTGGACCGGAGGCTGGCCGTCCATGCGCACTTCGCATACCGAGCCCACGGGCACACGGATGCCGGCAGCCTCGAGCACCAGGCCGGCGACTTTGACGAGGGTGCCCTGAGTCTCCAAGCCCAGCGGCGCGGCGGCAAAGCTGCGCAAGTCTTCGAGGTACTGATGCCAGGCTGCGAGTTTGACCGCAGCCGTGTCGGGGCCGCTCATGTGCTGTCCTCTCCTGGGGTGGGGCCATCGTCGTCCTGCCAGTGGCTGTCGTGGCCCAGGGCGGCGGCCGCGCGGCGCCAGCGGGTTTCGAGGCTGGCATCGATGAGGCCGATGTCGGATTCCACGATGCAGCCGCCACGGCGAATGTCCGGATCGCTCACCAGCCGGGCGCCTCGGCTGTCCAGGTCGAGCTGACCCTGCTGGGTGAGGAACTGGTAATCGTCAGGGTGCAGTCGCACGCGGATGTGACGGGCCGAATGCACCAGGGCATTGAGAGCCTCTTGGGCCACCGCCTGGATCAGCTCGGGGCGTGTGCTCAACTCGCTGCGCACGACTTGGCGGGCGATTTCCACGGCCACCCGCGACAACCCCTGCGCGAGCTGTTGCTCCATCGCATCGAGCTGTGCGCGGAACGATGCTGCCACGGCGGCCACTTGGGCCGTGACCTGGGTGGCATAACTTTGTTTGAACCCGTCCAGCGCGACCAGCCCGTCACGGTAGCCGTCTTTGTAGCCGGCCTGTCGGGCTTCGGCGATCTGTGCCTGCCACTGGGCTTCGCGCTCTTGTTCGGTGGGCTGCGGAGCCGGCGGCACGCCTGCGGCGGGCGCAGCGGCCGACTCGTCGGTAAAGGAGTCGGGACTCCAAGCCGAGAACGAGTGCAGCTCTTCTCGTGGGATGAAGCGGCTGTACAGTGGGGTGGCCATGGGCATGTGGTGGGGTTTCAGACGAAGCCGTCATCGCCGCCCATCGACAGCACGATCTGCCCTTCGTCGGCCAGGCGGCGCACGATCTTGAGCAACTCTTTCTGCTCGGCTTCCACTTCGGACAGGCGCACCGGGCCGCGGGATTCCAAGTCCTCTCGCAGTGTTTCGGCCGCGCGTGAAGACATGTTGCTGAAGATCTTCTCGCGCAGCTCGGGCGAGGCGCCTTTGAGGGCGATGACGAGCGACTCGGTCTGCACCTCTTTGAGCAGGGTCTGGATCCCTCGGTCGTCGATCTTCATCAGATCGTCGAAGGTGAACATGTTGTCCATGATCTTCTGGGCCAAGTCGGGGTCGATTTGACGGATGTAGTCCAGCATCGGACCTTCGACGGTGGAGCCCATCAGATTGATGATTTCGGCGGCGGTTTTCACGCCGCCGAGCGAGGCCTTGCGCAGCTTGTCTCCGCCGGCGAGCACCTTGGAGAGCACCTCGTTGAGGTCTTTCAAGGCCGAGGGTTGGATGCCGTCGAGCGTGGCCACACGGATCATGACCTCGTGGCGGGTGCGCTCGGCGAAGTGCTTGAGCACTTCGGCGGCTTGGTCGAACTCCAGGTGCACCAAGATGGCGGCAATGATTTGCGGATGCTCGTTGCGCAGCAGCTCGGCCACGGAGGCCGGGTCCATCCACTTCAAGCTCTCGATCCCGGAGACATCGCCGCCTTGCAAGATGCGGTCGATCAGCAGGTTGGCCTTGTCCTCGCCCAAGGCCTTGCGCAACACCGACTTGACGTATTCGTCGGTGTCATTGACGAGCATGCTTTGATCGGAGGCGTCGGCCGTGAAGCGGTCCAGCACCGACTCGACCCGCTCGCGGGGGACGACCTTCATTTTGGCGATGGTCTCGCCCAGGCGTTGCACCTCTTTCGGTGTGAGGTGCTTGAAGACCTCAGCGGCTTCCTCCTCGCCGAGCGACATGAGGAGGATGGCCGAGTCTTGCAGTCCGTCTTCGTCCATGGTGTCTTTCGATGCAGTGTGAGACCGAGCCTCAGTTCAGGCGGCAGCCTCCTTGCTGACCCAGCTGCGCACGATGTTGGCCACGGCCGCGGGGTTTTCCCGTGCCAGGCGGCGCGCTGCTTCGAGCTTGTCGTTGTTGTCGGGGGAGGCCAACAGCGGCATGCCAGCGGGCGCTTGCTCGCCATCGGCCAGCGGCGGCAGGGCCTGCGGCTCGTCGATCACGGCATCCACCTTGGTCGCTGTGGGGGCTGGGGCCGTTGCGGCCTTGAGCGCCGGACGCACCACGCCCAGCACGATCAGCAATGCCACCAGGCTCAGCGCCAAGGGCACGGCGAACTGACGCAACAGCTCCAGCATCTCGGGCTGCTGCCACCACGCAGGCTCAGTGGGTTCTTCGGGCTTGGTGATTTGGAACGGGGCATTGATGACCTGCAGGGAGTCGCCGCGCTCGGCGGAAAAGCCGATGGCCTCGCGCACGAGGGTGGTGAGCTTTTGCAGTTCCTCTTCGCTCAAAGGCACTTGGGTGGTGCGGCCGCGCGCGTCGGTCTGGGTGCGGTGATTGACCACCACGGCCGCGCTCAATCGTTTGATGGTGCCTGTGGCGTTGCGCGTGACGCGCACAGTCTTGTCCACCTCGTAGTTGGTCACGGCCTCGCGGCGCACTTGGGCGGTGCCTCCACCGCCACCGTTGGCCGCTTGCAAGGCTTGGGCCGGGCCGTTGATGGGCGCTTGGGCCGGCACGGGCGGCTGGTTGGAGACCGCACCCGGCACGCCGGTGGGGACGGGGCCGTCGGTTTGGGTCGACTCCATGTGCTGCATGCTGCGCACGGCGGCCGGCTCACCGCCTTGGTTCGGGCGAAATTGCTCGGAGGTCGATTCGCTCTGCGAGAAATCCACTTCGGCGGTGACCTGGGCGCGCAGGTTGTCACGGCCGACCACCGGCTCCAAGATGTCGGTGATGCGGCGTGTCAGCGTGGACTCGATCTGAGCCACGTATTGGAGTTGCTGGGCATCGAGCCCCTGGGCCTTGCCCTCAGGAGAGTCGGTCAGCAGATTGCCGTTTTGATCGACGACCGAGACGGCTTTGGGCGAAAGCTCGGGCACGCTGCTGGAGACCAGGTGCACGATGCCGGCGATCTGCGCGCGGTCCAGGCTGCGTCCAGGATGCAGATGCACCAGCACCGAAGCCGAGGGCTTTTGCTGCTCGCGGAAGAAGCCGTTCTGGTTGGGCAGGGCCAGGTGCACTCGGGCGCTGCTGACGGCGGCCAGGGCTTCGATCGATCGGGTCAACTCGCCTTCCAAGCCGCGCTGAAAGGTCAGCCGCTCCTGAAACTGCGTGATGCCGAAGCGGGCGTTGTCCATCAACTCGAAGCCCACCGTCGAGCCTTTGGGCAATCCGGCCGAGGCCAAACGCAGCCGCACGTCGTGCACCCGGTCAGCAGGCACCAGAATGGCCGAGCCCCCGTCGGCATGCCGGTAGGGCACGTTCATCTGCGACAGCTGCGCGATGATCGCTCCGCCATCCTTGTCCGACAGGTTGGCGTAGAGCACCTTGTAGTCCGGCTTGACCGACCACAGCGACAGGGCCACGACGATGGCCACCAGGCCGGCCAGGCCAGCGCCCAACAGCAGCTTGCGTGAGGATGGCAAAGCGTTGATGCGCTGGATGAAGCTGCCGGCAGCAGGCGGGGCGGCCAGTGCGGGTGGCTGGTTCTGAGGCAGGGCGACGGCGTTGTCCATCGTGCAGCATCCCGGAGTGTTGGGCAGACCCCGGGAGGCCAGGCACGCAGCTGCGGTCCCCAGGGTGTCGTTGGGGACCGATTATTCGGACGGCCGGGTTCGCTCAAGGGCGGAAGAGGGCAGCAAACGGCCGCCAGTTCGATGCATCGCGCCGGCCCCGTGCCCTTACGATAGGTTCATCGGCGCGCGCAGCTCTTTCTTGAGAGGCTTGCTAGAGGAAGTCCCGGAAGTCCCGCGCGCAGGAGTGTGCACCATGGACGTTCGACTCAAGCCCTTCAACTTTCAGCAGGCCCTGGCCAAAAGCGGCATGGTGCTGCCGTCGCAAGCATCCAAGGCGGGCCAGGTCGAGGCGCGTGCCCCTGCCGTGGGCTTCTCGCAAGCCCTGCATCAAGCGCTCAAGACGGTCAGCGCCACCCAGATGCAAGCCTCCGAGATGCAGCGTCAGGTTCAATTGGGCAATCCCACCGTGTCTCTGGAAGAGACCATGGTCACGATGCAAAAGGCCCAAATCGGCTTCCAGGCGACCCTGCAGGTGCGCAACCGGCTCGTGCAAGCCTACACCGACATCATGAACATGTCGGTGTGAGACGGGTTGGTGTGAGGCGGCTCAAAACCCGAGGCTGGCCAGCAGATCATCGACTTGTTCCTGGCTGGTGACGACGTCTGTGCGTCCTTCCGGGTTGACCACCGGGCCATTCAGGAAGGTTTGCTCCACTTTGTGCACCTGGTCTGGCGGGGCGGTTTGTAGCAAGAGCTTGACGAGCTGGTCTTCGATGTCGGCGGCCAGCTTGACCACGCGGGCCACCACTTGGCCGGTCAGATCGTGGAAGTCCTGGGCCATCATGATGTCGGTGAGGTACTGGTCGATGCGTGCCGAGCGCGCTTCCACATCGCTGACGAAGTTCATCACGCTGCCACTGGCAACGGCGCGCACCGGGTCGGCCACGATGGCTTGGGCGATGCGACGTGTCTCGGCGGCGATTTGTTCGTGCTCCGCTTTGGCCTGATCCACCAGATTGAGCACCTTCTCGGCGGCCTCGCCCGTCTTGATGGCAATATAGTTCAGTCGGCTGCGGGCATCGGGCAGGCTTTCGGTGATCTCGCCCAGCTTGGGCATGAAGCCCAGCTGTGCCAAGGTGTCATGCAGGTTGCGCGTCATCTCGCCGATGCGTTGATACACCTCCGGCGAGGTGGTCAGGGGAGGGCTGGCGCCTTGGGAGTTGTTCGTGTCGCTCATGGCCTGCCTCACTTGCCCAGTTTCTGGAGGATTTTCTGCACCTTCTCCTCCAGGGTGGCTTTGGTGAAGGGCTTGACGATATAGCCGGCTGCCCCGTCCTGCGCAGCGCGCACGATGTCTTCCTTGCGGGCCTCTGCCGTGACCATCAACACCGGAATGTGCTTGAGCTTGTCGTCTTTCTTGATGGCCGACAACAGCTCGAAGCCGTTCATATTGGGCATGTTGATGTCGCTGACCACGAAATCGAAGTGGCCGTTTTGCAGCATCTGCAGGGCCACGGCGCCGTCTTCCGCTTCCTCGGCGTTGTTGTAGCCGATCTCCTTCAACAAGCCCCGCACGATGCGGCGCATGGTCGAGAAGTCATCGACGATGAGGAATTTCAGATCGGTGGCGGTACTCATGGGGAGTGTCCTCGCAGGGAAAACAGATGTTCGCAGGCTTATCGGCCGGGGGCAGGAAAACTAAAGTTTTCTCCCGCCGCCGAGGATGCGGCGGCCTCATGCACGGCCGGGGCCGTTCCGGCTTCGATGTCGGCGCCACGTTCGAAGCGCTCTTGGGCGTCTTTGTTCATCACGATGATGCTGATGCGGCGGTTGATCGGGTTGAGGGGGTTGTCCTTGTCCAGCAGCGCACTGGAGGCCAGACCGACCACCCGTACCACCTGCCCTTCGCGCAAGCCACCGGCCACGAGCTCCCGGCGCGAGGCATTGGCCCGGTCGGCCGACAGCTCCCAATTGCTGTAGCCGCGCTCGCCGCTGCTGTACGGCGCTGCATCGGTGTGGCCGGCCAAGGTCACCTTGTTGTCCACCTCCGACAGCACCTTGCCGATCTCACGCAGGATCGAGCGCATGTAATCTTTCACCAAAGCGCTGCCGGTATCGAACATCGGTCGGTTTTGCTCATCGACGATCTGGATGCGCAAGCCATCTTGGGTGATGTCCAGGCGAATTTGCGAGCGGAACTGCACCAGCAGCGGATTGTTCGTGACGGATTGCTCGATGCGCTGCTTCAATTCCTCCAGCCGGGCGGCTTCCTCGCGCTTGAGTTGCTCCTTGAGGGCTTGCAAATTGATGGTCTTGCGCTCGGCTTCGATGTCGCCACGGCGGACCTGCCCGGTCGTGCGCGTGAGGTCGGTGCCACCGCCTTTGATCACGTGCGAGGCGTCACCGGCGCCGCTGCCTCCGCTGAGCAGAGCGATCTTCAGGGGCGAGGAGAAATAGTCGGCAATGCCCTTGCGGTCTCCTTCGGTGGTCGATCCCAGCAGCCACATCAGCAGGAAGAAGGCCATCATCGCCGTGACGAAGTCGGCATAAGCGATTTTCCAGGCGCCGCCGTGATGGCCATGGCCTCCCTTCTTGACCCGCTTGATGATGATCGGTTGCAGCTTTTTCGAGTCGCCGGCCATGGTGGGTTCCGATCAGGCTTTCTTGCCCTTGACGTGGCCTTCGAGTTCCGAGAAGCTCGGCCGCTCGGTGGAATACAGCACTTTGCGACCGAATTCCACCGCAATCTGCGGCGCATAACCCTGCATGCTGGCCAGCAAGGTGGTTTTGATGCACTGCAACTCTTTGGTGGCTTCGTCGTTCTTCTGCTCCAACAGGCCGGCCAAGGGCTCCACGATGGCGTAGGCCAGCAAGATCCCCAGGAACGTCCCGACCAGGGCCGAGCCGATCATGGCGCCCAGCACGGCCGGAGGCTGGCCCACCGAGCCCATGGTGTTGACCACCCCGAGCACCGCGGCCACGATGCCAAACGCTGGCAAGCCGCCAGCGACACGCTGAATCGCCGCAGCCGGTGCATGGGCTTCGTGGTGATGAGTTTCGATCTCGCTGTCCATCAGCGATTCGATTTCATGGGCATTCAGGTTGCCGGAGACCATCATGCGCAGGTAATCCGTGATGAATTCCACGACATGGTGGTCGCTGCCGACGGTGGGGTACTTCTTGAACAGTGGCGATTCGTGCGGAGCCTCGACATCTTTTTCGATCGCCATCAGCCCTTCCTTGCGGGCTTTTTGCAAGATGTCATAGAGCAAAGCCATCAGCTCCATGTATCTGGCCTTGGTGTATTTGGACCCCTTGAGCAGCTTGGGGATGCTTGCAAACGTGGCTTTGAGCACCTTGGGCTGGTTGTTGACGATGAACGCCCCAAAAGCCCCCCCTCCGATGACCATCAACTCGGTGGGCAAGGCGTGCAAGATGACAGCCATGTTGCCGCCGTGGATGATGAAGCCGCCAAAGATGCAGCCCAGCGCCACGATGTAACCGACGATGACGAACATGTTGCGGGTCTTTCCAGGTGGGTTGACGCACCACGGGCAGTGCGCGCTTTGACCGGGGTCCCAGGGGATATCGACCGCTTGGCCTCTGACTTGAGCCCGTCTTGGGGGAACCAAAAAGCACGGGCTCGCAGGGAGCCCGTGGTCAAGGCGCCAGCGAGGCGCTCAGGAGGAGACGACGGATGAAACTTCGCCGCGGCGGCAATCAGTGCACCTGCAGGCCGCCGGACTTGCCTTTGCCGGCACGTGCCGGTGGATTGCACAAGCCGCACACGAAATGTTTGGCGATCTCATGAGGGTAGGTGACGAAATGCCCACCGCACTTCGAGCACCGGGTCATGCTCAGCATGCCGTTGTCGATGAACTTCACCAAGCGCCAGGCGCGGGTGATCGACAGCTGGGGCTCCAGCCCTTGCGAGCGGACTTGCTCCAGGTACAAGCGGTAGGCTTTGATCACCAAGTCGATGTCGTCAAGCTCGACCGCTTTGTTCAGATATTCGTGGATGTTGAGGAACAGCGACGCGTGAATGTTGGGCTGCCAGGTCATGAACCAATCGGTTGAAAACGGCAGCTGACCCTTGGATGGCGACTTGCCGGCGACTTCTTTGTACAGACGCAGCAGCCGTTCGTAGGACAGGTCCGTTTCGGATTCCAGCACTTGCAGCCGGGCGCCGAGCTGGATCAGCGTGACGGCTCGCTCGATTTGCTTGGCTTCGGACAGGATGCTCTTGGTGCGCATGACAGGCTCCCTGGTGCTCAGGCCAACGGGGGGGGATCAGGCAGCCTCTTGATGGCGGCCGGCCATCAGAATGCTGGCGTGCAGGCGGGCCGTGGCATCGTTGGCGGCCGTCTTGCCATGGTTGGTCAACAGACCCCACACCAGATCGTCATCCATGCGGAAGCGGCACAGCAGCGTATTGCCCGAGGCAATGCGCATGATCTGGGCGGGCGTCAAAGCGGCGATCAGGTCGGCGGTTTCCTCGGAGATTCCCAGGCGGAACAGGGCTTCGGCACGGTCGGTGCGGATCAGGTTTTGCGCCAACATCAGATAAGACAGGTTGGCTTCGCGGATCTCGGCGAGGATCTGTTCGGTCTGCGGGTTCATGGTCGGCTCCTTCGTTTCTTCCTGCGGTGTGCGATGGGATCCTGGGCTTGATGTGGCTGATCCCGTGAGACGCACTTTAGGAGGAGACGAAAAGAGCCGATATCAGGGCCTTTCTGTTCGTCGTGTCGCAGTTTTCGTAGGGCGTGTCGGAAAAATTCCTACATGCGGTGCTCTCAAGGCTGCGTCCAGGCGGCTTTCCACTCCTCCAGCGCGGCGCCTTCGAGCATCCACTGCGAGCGAACCGCCTCCCGCAGCGCATCTCCAGCGCGCGCGGCGGCATCGAGATCATGGGTGTGCATGCGAATGGCCTCCACCCAATCCTTGAAACGGTTCTTCACGCGTGTGACGGGCAGCTCGTCGTCCCGGTAGCAGCGGATATCGCTGCAAACGACGGGATAGCCGCAGATCCCGTATTCGAGCAGGCGAAGATTGCTCTTGCACTCGTTGAACTGGTTGTGTTCCAGTGGGGCCAGCGCCAGGTCGAGGTCCAGGCCTGCCAGCATGGCGGGATACTGATCGATGGGCACGCCCTTATAGACTTCGTCGACCACATCGACAATCTCTGCCGGGCACAGTCCAAAGAAGACCCATTCGACCTCACCGGCAAGTGCCTTCACGACATCGATGAGCAGCGCCAGGTCTCCGGCATGGCCCGCACCTCCGGCCCATCCCACGCGCGGCTTCTTGCCCCGTCGGCGTCGCGGTTTCACATCCGACCACCAAGCCGTCGGCAGCTTGTTCTTGACCACGCGGATGTCGGGGTGCAAACCCTCGAAAGCCTCGGCCAGCGCATCGGTGGAGACGACGAACCGATCGACATACCCGAGGGCTTGCCGCAAAGACTTGACCGCGTCCTTGGGGATGTTCTTGCGGTAGGCGCTTTTGATCGGAAGGTTGGGCAAGTAGTCGTCCAGTTCATACACTTTGAAGGCTCGAGAGAAGGCCTTCATCCGACGCATGGACTCCAGTTGTTGCTCGGTGAGCTGACGCTGCAACACGATGGCATCCGGATCCAAGCGCGCCAGTTCGGCAGGCAGCAGCAGGGTGTCCGACAGCAGGCCTTCGATGTGGCCGCTGCGGCGCATGGCTTCATGAGGTTGAATCACCCGGTAATGACCGCAGCCCCAATGGTCGGCCATGTGGGCCAGCACGATGGGCGCGGGGCGCCAGCTCAGTGGACGCCAGACCAGATCGACCCTCGATTCGAAGGAAAAACCTTTGTCGTTGAGCGAGAGGTTGCGGTTGTAGGCCGGATCGTTGGCAATGATGGGCATCCACTTTGCATACAGAGCGTCTTGCTCCGCAAGGAAACGCTGTCGTTTGGCCTCGGCCGCTTGAGGATCGAGTTGCTTTTGACTCACGCTGCCTTCATGCATCACCAAGGCATGGGGCGTCCACACGTTGAGATAGCCGGCCGATGCGACCTTCAGGCACAAATCCACATCGTTGTAAGACACCTTGAAGTCGACCTCGTCCATGCCACCGACCTCTTGGTAGACGGACTTGCGGATCATCAGGCAGGCGGCCGTGACGGCGCTGTAGTTTTGGTCGACCCGAAGGCGTTGCATCGTGCCGGGAGAGTCCAGAGCCTCTCCCGTGAAAGGATGTTCTGCCGGGCCCCGCAGCCCCAAGACCACCCCCGCATGCTGGATGGTGCCGTCCGGATAGAGAAGCTTGGCGCCAACGGCGCCGACTTCTGGGCGCTGCGCATGGTTGAGCAGCGCGTCCAGCCAATGAGGGTCGATGATCGCGGTGTCGTTGTTGAGCAGCACCAGATACTCGCCTCGCGCGTGCTCGACGGCCAAGTTGTTCATGGCCGAGAAATTGAAGGGGTGGTCGTAACGCAGCACTCGAATGCGATCCTCCCCGAAGGAGGCTACCGCTTCCAGCCACTGACGCGCCTCTTCGGTGGCACTTTGGTTATCGACGATGAGCAGCTCGTAGTTCTGGTATCGGGTCTTTTCCAACAAGCTTTCGACGCAGCGTCGTAGAAGCGCCAGTTGGTCGCGCGTGGGGATGATGATGCTGACCAGCGGTTGCGAGGCGTGCCCGTACTCGATGCGGTACAGTCGAGGTTGGTCTTGATGCACCTGGGCAAATTCGTAGCCGCGCGATCGAAGATGACGAAGAAGGGCGGCACGCTCTTGTGGCACGTCGATGGGCAGGGGAGGAGAACCGATGAGTAAAGGTTCGTGGACATGCCCCAGACCCGTCAATCCGTCCTTTTCGATCAGGCGAAGCAGCAGGTCGAACTCCGCGGCTGGGCCGGCGTCCGGATCCAAGCCCCCCAACGCCTCGAAATGCGCGCGGTGGAAACACCAGTGCGATGCCATCGCGGCCGGAAAGCTCAAGAAGAGATCCAGATTGAAATCCGGACGAAATGCGGCACCGAGTGAGCCATCGGCAGACCGATACAAAAGGTCTGCAAACACCGCGCGGCAGTCCTTGGCTTCGCAGAGTTCGAGCGTGAGGATGGACAGGCCGTTGGGCGTGAACAGATCACCGGCTTGAACCCTCAAGGCCCATGGACAACCACTGTGGTGAATGGCGTCGTTCAGCGCATGGATCTCGGCCCCCGGTGCATGGGGATGAACGACAGGGGTGCCCGGAAGACCGGTGGCGTCGATCGAAGCGTCCAACACCACATGAACCTCGACCTTGGCGCCCAGGCGACAAGCCTGTTCGAGGCTATGCAAGGTGGCTACCAATGCCTCCCGTGCGCCTGCTTGCGCGGTGATGAACACGGCCAACGGTGGGGTGCCCGAGGTTGCGGCCAGACGGCGTGAAATCTCTGCTTCCTGGGAGGGAGACAATGTCCGTGCGGCCAGCCACTGTTCCAGCGTGGGTGGACGTGCCTGTGGTCGGTGCTGGTTTTTGTCACTTTCCCCAAGCTCGGCGGCGGACTGTTGGTCTGGCAGCCGGAGTGGAGGTTGGTTCAACGGTTGATGAGCCGTGCCTTTCTGCTCACAGCTTCCCCCGGGAAGCTTGGCGTGACTTCTCACGGGGAGGGTTTGATAAAACCCGTTGATGCTGAATTTGATTCCTGTGACGGCTTCTTGCAGTTCAATCTCTTGTGCAAGCAGTGGTCTTGCGTCGCAGGGTTCCCCGGTCAGCAGTCGGATGACCTCTTCGGCCAAAGGGATGATTTCCAAAGGTGTTCCGACACGAGGTTCGGCAACGGAACCGAGTTTCCTCAAACTGTAGTAGATCCCGCGAAGTAGCACATACTCCAATCGAACCTTGGGCCAATAACACCACTCCAGATCGAACAGCTGATATTCGCTTCCGTGCCCAATGAAGTTGAAGGGGGTGGCATCGAGATATTGGCCATCCAAGTAGGATTGGCCGTTGATGTGATGAGTTTTTGAAGCCAAGTGCTCATATAGAGGTCGCATCCACTGTGCGATCAGTTCCGTATGCCACCCTGGTTGATTCATCACAGGTAGCAAACGGTTGAACAAAAGTTCGCCCGGCAACAGCGGCTCATCCGCTTCGAATCGCATCCATGTCGTGGCCGATGTGGGATTCAATAGACGCCGTCGTACGCGCAGCGCTCCTTCGACGCGATGGATCGCCACTTCTTTGGCCAGATGGCTGCGTCGAAGGCCGGAATATGTGTAGGCAATGTCTTCTTGGTCAACCGGAGGCAAAGGCGATGTGGAAGCGATCACGACGAACGCATTGGCCATGTCGCCCAAGAGGTCATTCTCGATCAAGGATCGAAAGGCACATCCCTCGGAAAAAAGCGGGTCTCGGCCCGCGTTGTGGCCCACCGTATGGCATGCCGAAAGCAGGTTGTACAAGAGTTCGGCAGGCGCGCTCCGTGCGTTTTCGCTCAAAACCAAAAACGCTTTTCGGTGGTCTGGGAAGGGGTAGTAGAACTTTTGATGTACCAACCCATGCTGATTCAATGCACGAATCAGCTCTCGTCGGCCAGGAGCCGTCAGCCGTCCGTCTTGGGTCAGGCCTTGGATGCCGGCAAAGTCCCAAGCCGAACCGGCTTGAGCCGCACCTGCCCAATATCGAAGTCCAAGGCGGTTGTCGCTCATCAGGATCAGGCAACCACCGGGACGCAAGTGGCGCTGAGCCGTCTGGCTGGCTTCGCTCAGTTGCGTCGCTGCACCCGGGTCGGCAATCAGTACCACGTCGTAGTCGTTACATGTGGGGCCTGTGCTTGGGCGGGCGAGATCGGACGTGACAGACACGTTAGGAAGGTCCGCGCATCGAATTTCAGCCGCTTGCATCATCAACGGATGCGTTTCATAGGCTGTGACCTGGGCGCCAATTTCACCCATGAATCTGCTGCGGGTGCCAAAGCGTGCGCCGATCTCGAGCACTTTGCGTCCACGAAGCAACCGCTCGAGTGGACGCAAGGTGTTCGCACACGCAGAACCGAGGCAGTGATCGATGGACGCATCCAGGCACATTCTCGCGATGTCCTCTGAGGCCAATGAACGGTCATTGGCCGACTGCAGTGCGCTGAGAACACGTGCTTCGGTGCTCAAGGCGCTTGGCGCCGACTCGTCACTTTCGTTAAGCGCACACGTGTCGGTATCAGGAGCGTCGCGTTCGAGAGCTTTCGAGTTGAAGTAAACCGAAGTGTCTGCAGGGCGTGTGTACCGATAGCCATGCTGCTGCAGATATTGGTCGAGCAGTTGCTTGGCTCGCTGAGGGTCTTGCAGTTCGGTGGGAGTCAGCGGGTGTGTGTCGGGGCCGGCGAGAGTATCGGGTTGAGCGGTCAGAGCGGCCAGCTTGTGCGCATATTCGTCGGAGATTTTCGGCTTGTGAACCAGTGCGTGATATAGCAGTGCGTAGAAATGGTCTGAGGCGGCGGGGGTGAAAAAGCCTCCCTCGTGCCGCACGCGGCGCTCCAGCATCTCGCGTTGCCAACGAGCATCGTAGTATCCATCCCCGATGTAACGAAAGTCGAAGCGGACTTCTTGGCCTGCGATGTAGGTGGCATAGTGAACGCGATGGGCTTGAGGAAATACGCGGTGCGCGTTCATCACGTAGGCCATCTCGACATCGGATGTCGTCAGCAGATCGATGTCACCATGGGCCTCAGATGTGTATGCATCCGGGAAGTGCTCAAAGTTGCGTAGGACGACATATGGGATGGTTTCGTTCAGCACGTGCAAGAGCTGTGTCAAGTCTTTCCATCCGGCGGCACCAACGAGGTCGACCGACATCTGTGCAATGCGACCGTTCCATTGCTTTGGCAATCGCTCGATCAACTCGCTCATTGCCATTCCGAACAGCAACGCAATGTCATGACGTGCTTCGGCCTCACTGTCGGTGGCGTGAATGCGGTGCCCGCCACCGGTCCACTGTCGATAGCATTGCTTGGCATCGAAGGTGTTGACATTGACGATGCGCTTCCCTTTGGACGTTTCGCGCATCTCGTAGCGGGGATGGGGGTCGCGCAAGATCAACGCGAGGAACGGGCCGCGGCCACAATGGTCTTCTTTGAACGATCCTGGAGGCAGGTTTTGGCCGTAAAACCTACTGAAGTTTTCAGAGACCCTGTGCTTGCTCCATTGGACCTCGAAGGCGGCAAGAATCTGCATGCGGCGCCGCACATCGTCGATGATGCGTTGCTGCTTGGGGCGAGCATGCTCCCAAAGGATCATGAGATGGTGTTCGGCGGATTCTCGCGTCATGACGTAGTTCCTCACGAAAGTGGGAGCGTTCATCCCCCGGCAGGGGCGGCACGGTTGCCACTATAGGGATGGACGGCGCCCTGAGAAGAAGGAATAAACCGGTCATTGCCAGCTTCTCTCTCGGGCTGGGGGCAACCCGGCGGCGCCTCGTTCAAGCGATGGCACGTGAGTGCCGATAGTCTGTAGAGATCAGGCCGGTGGATCCGCCTGATTGTGCGGAGAAGTTCCTTTTTCTTGTCCTTGACAAAGCCCTAAAGTTGTTGTGCAGCCTGTCGATATCTCTGCTAACGGGCCCGAGCGATCGGCAACCCGTGGTCCGGGGACCAGCCGGCCGATGGTTCGACGAGGGGCACCTTCCTTCGATCGCATCTGAGGTGACTGCCGCCGGACGCAGCCAGCGTGAGCTGGCAAGGCCCAGCAGCCGCAAGGCGGCGGGGCTGAGGCAAAGCCGGCGTCCATGCCGGGAGTCATCGACATTGAAGGAGCACACATCATGGCTATGTCCATCAACACCAACGTCGTTTCGCTCAATGCGCAACGCAATCTTTCCAGCACGGCATCGTCGCTGGCCACCTCGATGCAGCGTTTGTCCTCGGGGCTGCGTGTCAACAGTGCCAAGGACGACGCGGCTGGCCTGGCCATTGCCGAGCGCATGGGCGCCCAGGTGCGCGGCATGAACGTGGCGATCCGCAATGCCAACGACGGCATTTCGCTGGCGCAAACGGCCGAAGGCGCCCTGGGCAAGATCGGCGACATGCTGCAGCGCATGCGTGAGTTGGCCGTGCAGTCGCGCAACGCCACCAACAGTGATGGCGACCGCGCCAATCTGCAAAAGGAATTCACCGAGCTTCAAAACGAGATCGGCCGGGTGATCAAGTCGTCGAACTTCAATGGCAAGGCCTTGTTCGACTCCAACGGCACGGGTTATGAAGCCACGTTGTCGTTCCAGGTGGGAGCCAACACCAGTGCCAATGACCGCATCGATGTGACGTCAGTGGACCTCTCCGGCACGGCAGTCGAAGGCGGAACGATCACCAGCGCGTCGGCGGCGGATGAGGTGATGTCCACCGTGACGACCACGGCCGCGACCTCTGGCGCCGATGGAATTGCCATCGGCGGCTGGACGACCGCGCCCGGCGACGTGGGGGCCGAGATCGACGAAGCGATCAACGTGATCGATCGTGCCCTGGAGGTCGTCAACGATCAGCGGGCCACCTTCGGTGCGGTGCAAAACCGCTTCGAAGCGGTGATCCAGACCCTGCAGGTCAGTGTGGAAAACCAAAGCGCTTCCCGCGGACGGATCTTGGATGCGGACTTCGCGGCCGAGACGGCCAATCTCTCGCGAGCGCAAATCTTGCAGCAGGCCGGCGTGGCCATGGTCTCGCAGGCCAATCAGCTGCCCCAGCAGGTCCTGTCGCTGCTGCGCTGATCCACGCTCGGCAGTTGGCTTCGCAGCCCGGCTTCGGCCGGGCATTTTTTTTCCGATGCGGATCTGGATGCAGATCTGAGGCGCAAATGCCTTGCTTTTTCGAGATTCGGCGCGTGAGGCGCGGTCTCACAATGATCCGAACCGAAATGGTGGAGCGCCGGCGCTCGAAGCCGGAGTCAGTCTTGATTCTTGAAGGAGAGCTGCCATGCCTCAGACCATCAACACCAATGTGGTTTCGCTCAACGCGCAGCGCAACCTCAACGCCTCTCAGTCCTCGTTGGCCACGGCCATGCAGCGCCTGTCATCCGGGCTGCGGGTCAACAGCGCCAAAGACGATGCCGCCGGCTTGGCGATTGCCGAGCGCATGAACACCCAAATCAAGGGCATGAACGTGGCGATCCGCAATGCCAACGACGGCATTTCGCTGGCGCAGACGGCCGAAGGCGCCTTGGGCAAGATGGGGGACATGCTGCAGCGCATGCGCGAGCTGGCCGTGCAGTCGCGCAACGCCACCAATAGCATTGGCGACCGGGCCAATCTGCAGAAAGAATTCCAGGAACTGCAGGAAGAGATTTTCCGTACCGTGAAATCGTCACGGTTCAATGGCAAATCCTTGTTCGATGGGACGGATGCCACCTTCGAGGCGACCTTGAGCTTTCAAGTGGGCGCCAACACCACGGCCAACGATCGCATCGATGTCGATTCGGTCAATTTGTCTGGCACGCCAGCCGAGGGCAGCACGATCACCAGCGCGTCGGCGGCAGCCGACGTGCTCGCCACGGTCACGACCACGGCAGCGACCTCGGGGGCCAACGGCATTGCGATCGGCGGCTGGACCACGGCGCCGACCGATCCTGGGGCCGAAATCGACGAAGCCATCAACGTGATCGATCGGGCGCTGGATGTGGTCAATGATTTGAGAGCCACCTTTGGTGCGGCGCAGAACCGTTTCGAAAGCGTGATCGCCAACTTGCAGGTGGCTGCAGAGAACCAGTCCGCCGCGCGAGGTCGCATCATGGATGCCGACTTCGCTGCCGAGACGTCGGAGCTGTCGCGAGCGCAGATCTTGCAGCAAGCCGGCACGGCCATGGTGGCGCAGGCCAACCAGCTGCCACAACAGGTGCTTTCGTTGCTGCAACGTTAAAGAGTACCGTTCAAGTCCGTCCGCGAGCGGCCGATAATCTGAGGGACGCAGCGTGCGACCGCAAGCCGCGCGCTGCGGTCCCGATCAGGAGTGTGACCGATGGCGACGATTTCGTCTCCAGGGATAGGCAGCGGCTTGGACGTGCAGGGCATCGTCTCCCAGCTCGTCGCGCTCGAACGTCGGCCGATCGACTTGCTCAAGCAACAGGCGTCCAAGCTGTCGACGCAGTTGTCGTCGTTCGGTCTGTTGCAAAGCTATGTGAGCAACCTGCAATCGGCCGCCACGCAGCTGACCCGCGCCAGCCTTTGGAGCCAGACCGCCGCGACATCCTCGGATACTGCCGCCGTCAGCGTCACGGCCTCGGCCGCTGCGGCCTCTGGCAGCTACAACGTCGAGGTGATGCAGCTGGCCAGGGCGCAGTCGCTGGCCTCGTCGGCCTACGCGGACAGCTCGGTCGTCCTGGGCCAAGGGACACTGACCTTCACCAAAGGCGATGGCAGCACGGCCAGCGTGACGATCGGCCCGACGGACACCACGCTGGCGGGCATTCGCGACCGCATCAATGCGGCTGCAGTCGGCGTCAGTGCGTCCATCGTGCGAGATGCCTCAGGGGCGCGCCTGGTCTTGACCTCCTCGGCCACCGGGCTGGATGCGGCGGTCACACGGATCGACGTGAGCGGAGATCCAGGCTTGCAAGCCTTGGCGTACGAGGCCGGTGTGCCCGGCGCAGTGCAGGAAACGCAAGCGGCCCGTAACGCGCTGGCTCGCATCAACGGGCTGGACATCGAATCCGTTTCCAACACTCTCAGTGGCGTGGTCGATGGATTGACGCTCACGCTGTCGCGAACCACCACGTCGGCGGTGGAGGTGCAAGTGTCGGCCGATGACCAGGCCGTGAAGAAGGCGGTGCAGGATTTCGTCAATGCCTACAACGACCTCAGCCGTTTTCTGGCCAAGGAAACCGCCTATGACGAAGCCACCAAGAAGGCGGGGTCTTTACAGGGCGACCGCACTGCCGTGGGCTTGGTGACCCAACTGCGCACTTTGGTGTCTCAGTCCTCGGCGGCGTCGAGCGTGTTTGCCACATTGTCCAGCGTTGGCGTAGAGATGCAGCGCGATGGCACGCTGACACTGAAGGAGTCTCGCTTCAGCGAGGCGCTCAATCAGCGCAGCGAATTGGCGGCAGCGTTCAGCCGGTCGGATTCGCTGGATCCGAGCTTGAACGGCTTTGGCGAGCGCTTCCGTTTGTTGACCAATGCGATCGTGGGGACCGAGGGCTTATTGACCGCGCGCACGGCAGGCTTGCGAGAGACCATTCGGCGCAATGAACAGCAACAAGCGCGCTATGAAGACCGAGTGGCCTTGGTGGAGCAGCGGCTGTTGCGCCAGTACCAGGCGCTGGACGCCAGCCTTGGCCAACTCAATAGCCTGAGCAATTATGTGAGTCAGCAAATGAGCGCGATCAACAATTGGAACAAGTCCAAGTGAGGCCGCGCGCCGCGTGGCACCGCTCAGCATGGGGGCCTGCATCGCAGGCCCTTTGTGCATTCGTGGGAAGGGGGGAAGGGTTCATTCTGATCTCAAGTGGGGCTTGCAGTGGTCGATATCACGGTCAAGACATCCATCACAGCGAGCAATGACCATGTTTGCACCCTTCCGAAGCCAAGCCACGGCCTACGGTCATGTCCAAGTCGAAACCGGTGTAGCCGCAGCCGACCCGCACAAACTGGTGGAGATGCTGTATGACGGAGCGCTGGATGCGATCGCACGGGCCCGCGGCGCCTTGGCTCGCGGGGATATCGAAGGCAAGTGCCACGCCATTGGCCAAGCCGTGCGCATCATCGAGGAAGGTCTGCGCAGCGCCTTGAATCGCAAAGACGGTGGCGAGTTGGCCGAGAACCTGAATCAGACCTACCTGTATCTGACGACCCGGCTGACGCAGGCCAACTTGCACAACGACGACGCTGCTTTGCAGGAATGCATCAGACTGCTGTCTCCGATTCGGGATGCCTGGGTGGCCATCAGGTCGTCGATCAAGTCATGAACCGAGTGCTGCGATCGATGTGGTCCGAGTCGTTCACGAACATTCCCCTTGCACCGGAGCCTTCCATGGATGACAACGCGCTGCTGGACTGCTACGAGGCCATCGAGCGCGCCAGTCAGGAGATGCTCGAAGCGGCGCGACGTGGCGACTGGGACCGGGTGGTACACCTCGAAGGTGCCTGCGCCGTGCTGATCTCGCGCCTGAAGCAGGCTGCCGTCGGACGCCAACTCGATCCAGAGCAGGCACGCGCCAAGCACCGCATGATGATGCGCATCCTGCACAATGACGCACAGATTCGCCAATTGGCCGAGCCCTGGTTGGATGACCTGGATCGACTGTTGGCTGCTTCGCCGCGTACACTGCATTGAGCGCGCCGGCCTCGTTGCCACCGGAGGCCGCGGGCGCGCCACGGGAGCTTGCCATGGAAACCATGCCCATGCCGTTGCAGCCCTCGGAGCCCGAGGCACGCTCGGCCCTGGACGACTTCCGCATCACCGACCCGTTCGAGATCGTGGCCTTGCTTCGCCAAATGCAGGAGCAGAGGTCCTTGCTCACGATTGCGACGCCACGTGGTGCGAGCTTCGTCACGACCATTTTCGAGTTGAACAAAGCCAAGGGCGTGTTGCGCTTTGCGGTCGATGCGCATGAGCCGCAACTCGAGCGGGTGCTCGACGCCGATGAGGTGGTGGCCGTGGGCTACCTGGACAGTGTGAAGATCCAGTTCGACCTGGAAGGCTTGGTCCATGTGCACGGAACTCGTGGTGAAACCGCCCTCAATGGCAAATTGCCCCGCGAGTTGTTCCGATTTCAACGCCGTGCCAGCTACCGGGTGCGTCCGCTGTCGAAGGTCGGACCTTCGTTGCGCATGCGGCACCCCGCGCTGGAAGACGTGTGGTTGGATTTGCGCATCATCGATGTCAGTATCGGCGGCTTGGCCGTTTTCGTGCCTGAGGGCACGCCGCTGCTGGAGCCGGGGACCGTCATCGCGCAGTCGTTCATCGAACTCGATGACGATACTCGTTTCAATGCCAGCTTGAGAATCGCGCACATCTCTGCCGTGAATGACACGGGCCAGGGGGTCCGTATGGGGTGCGAGATGGAGGGCATGAGCGGCGAGTCGTTGCGCGCGCTGCAGCGTTTCATCGACCAAACGCAGAAGCAGCGCCGCTTGATGGCGCTGGATCGCCCTTAAAGATTGGGGTGCCATGCGGGCGGCTGCCGGGCCGCTGCCAGGCCCCTGCCTGATACCTGCGGAACTGGCCGAAATTCCCTCGCTATTCCGGCTCAAGAGTGGGGCTTGGCTTTTCACAATGGCGATGAGCTCATCCGACCATCGCCATGTCCAGCGACGCCCAAGACCGTAACCTACCAGCCTCCGAGCGCAAGATTCGCAAGGCGCGTGAGGAAGGCCAGGTTGCGCGCTCGCGTGACTTGGGCCATTTCCTCATCGTGGCCGGTGGCATCGTCGTGGTGATGGCCGCCAGCCCGTGGATGACCGGCTGGCTGCTGGACATGATGGCCACGGAGCTGCGATTTGGCGTTGCCGAGGTGCAAGACAGCGCCCGCATGGCCGAGCGTCTGGCTGGCGCGATCGCCAAATTTCTGGCGTTGACGGTACCGCTGGGTTTGGTGGTGGCCGGTGTCGCGGCCTTGGGCGCGGTGGTCAGCGGAGGCTGGAACTGGACGATGAAGGCCCTCAGGCCGAAGTTCGGGAAGATGAATCCCGTCCAGGGGCTGGGGCAGTTGTTTTCCAAAGACAACTTGGTTCAGGCGCTCAAGGCCAGCGTGCTGGCCGTGATCCTGGGGCTGATCGGCGCGATCTATTTGTACCGTCGGCTCGATGCGTTTCCGGCCGTCTTGGGCATGGCGCTGCCGGCGGCGGTGGCGCAGGCAACCGACCTCATCGTGGCCGGGGTGGCCCTGTTGTTGCTGGCCCTGGGCGGGTTTGCTGCCATCGATGTGCCGCTGCAGCGGCATCTGTTGAAGAGCCGGCTCAAGATGAGCCACCGCGAGCTCAAGGACGAGCACAAAGAAGTCGAGGGCAACCAGGAAGTCAAGTCCAAGGTCAAGGCCCTGATGCGTGAGAACGTCAAGCGCCGCATGATCGCCGCAGTGCCCAAGGCCGACTTGGTGGTGATGAACCCCACGCACTACGCGGTGGCGCTGAAGTATGAGGAAGGCCGCATGAACGCACCGCGGGTGGTGTCCAAAGGCGCAGATTTGTTGGCCTTGCGCATCCGTGACGTGGCCCAGGCGGCCAAGGTGCCGGTGCTGCAGGCGCCGATGCTGGCGCGGGCGCTGTATGCCCACGCCGAACTCGACCGCGAGATCCCGGCGTCCTTGTATGCCGCGGTGGCGCAAGTGCTGGCCTACGTGTATCAGCTGCGCGCGGCGATGGCCGGACAGGCGCCGATGCCGGGAGAGCTGCCGGCCCTGCACGTGCCGCCCGAGCTGGACCCACACCACGGCAAGACGCCGGCTGAGACTGCCGAGACTGAATGATGAGCCACGCTTCCATTCCTGCCCTGCCTCGCCCTTTGCAGGATCTGCTGGGCGGCCTGCCCCTGAAGGCCTTGGCGGCGCCGTTGCTGGTGGTGCTGATCCTGACCATGATGGTGCTGCCGCTGCCGCCGTTCATGCTGGATTTGCTGTTCACCTTCAACATCGCCTGTGCGCTGATGGTGATGATGGTGTCGGCCTACATGGTGCGGCCTCTGGACTTTGCGGCCTTCCCCGCGGTGTTGCTGTTGACCACGATGCTGCGCCTGTCGCTCAACGTGGCGTCCACGCGCGTCGTGCTGCTGGAGGGGCATACCGGCACGGGCGCAGCCGGCCAGGTGATCGAGAGCTTCGGGCACTTCCTGATCGGCGGCAATTTCGCCGTGGGCCTGATCGTGTTCGCGATTCTGGTGGTGATCAATTTCGTCGTGGTCACCAAAGGCGCCGAGCGCATCGCCGAGGTCGGTGCGCGCTTCACGCTGGATGCCATGCCAGGCAAGCAGATGGCCATCGACGCGGACCTCAACGCCGGCCTGATCGACGAAAAAGAGGCCAAACGCCGTCGCGCCGAGGTCGGCGAGGAGGCGGAGTTTTTCGGCTCGATGGATGGTGCGTCCAAGTTCGTGCGTGGCGATGCGATCGCCGGCATCTTGATTTTGATCATCAACATCGTGGGAGGGCTGGTCATCGGCATGGTCCAGCACGGTTTGAGTGCCTCGCAAGCGGCCAACTCGTACATCTTGCTGGCCGTCGGCGACGCCCTGGTGGCCCAGATCCCTGCATTGTTGATTTCCATTGCCGCTGCGATGGTGGTCTCGCGCGTGGGCAAAGAGCATGATGTGGGCACACAAATCACAGGCCAGGTGCTGCAGTCGCCCAAGGCTTTGGGGATCACGTCGGGCGTCATCGGGCTGATGGGGGTGATCCCGGGCATGCCGCACCTGGTGTTTCTGGCCATTGCCGCCGGGCTGGGTTTTGCGGCCTACCGTTTGCATGAGCACCAGCAGAGGGCGCGCCGCCAAGCCCAGCATACGTCGGCCGCCGCCCAGCAAGTCAGCCCGAATGCCGAGGCGAGCTGGGACGACTTGCAGCCCGTGGACGTTCTGGGCCTGGAGGTGGGCTACCGGCTGATTCAGCTCGTGGACAAGGATCGGCAGGGGGATTTGCTGGCTCGCATCAAGGGCGTGCGGCGCAAGTTCGCGCAGGAAGTGGGTTTTCTGCCGCCGTCGGTGCACATCCGCGACAACCTTGAGCTCAAGCCCAGCGTCTACCGCATCACGCTGCGCGGCGCCGTGGTCGGCGAAGGCGAATGTTTTCCAGGTTTGCTGCTGGCGATCAACCCAGGGCATGCCAACACCCCCTTGATCGGCACGGCCACCACCGATCCGGCCTTTGGCCTGCCGGCGGTGTGGATCGAAGAAGCCCAAAGAGAAAGCGCTCAAATGGCCGGCTATACCGTGGTTGATTCCTCGACCGTGGTGGCCACTCATCTCTCACACTTGATGCAAGTCCATGCCGCCAAGCTGCTTGGCCGCACCGAAGTGCAACAGCTGGTGGATCACGTGACGAAGTTGGCTCCCAAGCTCATCGAAGACGTGGTACCCAAGATGATCAGCATTGCCACGCTGCAAAAGGTGCTCCAGATGCTGTTGGAGGAGTCGGTGCACATCCGCGACATGCGCACCATCGTGGAGACGCTGGCCGAACATGCCGGCAGCGTGACCGATCCGGCCGAGCTGGTGCGCCGCATTCGAGTGGCTTTGGCGCCAGCCATCGTTCAGCAGATCTTCGGTCCGGTCAAGGAGCTCAATGTGATCGCCATCGAACCGGAGCTCGAGCGCTTGGTCACCCAGGCCCTGACCTCACCTGCCGGCGCCACCCTCGATCCCGGCGTGGCCGAGCATCTCACACAGGCTGCAGCCCAGGCCAGCAAGAAGCAAGAGGATCTGGGGGTGCCGGCTTGCCTGCTCGTGCCCGATGCCATCCGACCCGCGTTGGCCCGGTTGCTTCGGCGGGCGGCCCCGCGTCTGGCTGTGCTGGGCCACAGCGAAATTCCTGATACCCACACCATTCGCATCGGCTCCGTGATTGGAGGCACCGCATGAACGTCAAACGCTTTGTCGCGAAAACGTCGCGCGACGCCTTGGTGCAGGTGCGCCAGGCTTTCGGCCAGGATGCCGTGATCCTGTCCACCCGCCCCTGCAAGGAAGGGGTGGAGGTGCTGGCCATGGCACCCGAGAGCATCGCCGCACTGGAGACCTTCAGTCAACCGACGGCGGCTGCGAAGGCGCCGACCCGCCATCCGGAGGGCGCACCGAAGACCATTCCTGCGGCCCCTGCGGTGGCCAAGGACGTGGAGCAGCTGGCGATGAGCACGCTGTCGTTCCAGGACTATGTCCGTGAGCGCATGCTCAAGCGGCGGCAGGCGGCCTTGCAACAACAAGCGCAGATGGCCGCCGCCGCCACGCATCCGGCGGCGATGCCCTCGGCCGCGCCGGCTGCGGCCGCGCCGTCGGCAGCCAGTGTGCCTGTGGAGCAACGCCTGGCCGAGCGGGCCGCGCAACGCAAGGCGGCCCGCATGACGACAGCGGCGCAGGAGTTCGGCGTGGCACCGCAGCCGGCCGCCGCAGCGCCCGTGCCCGCGCTGGCTGACGAGCCGCTGCGCAGCCCGGCGGCTCAGGCCACGCCGTCGGCCGAGGACCGCGCGATGCTTGCGGAGCTGCGTGAGATGAAAGGCCTGATCGAGGAGCGCTTCGGGGCGCTGGCCTTCATGGAGAAGATGCAGCGCAATCCGGCTCAGGCCCAGCTGACGCAAAAGCTGCTCGATTGCGGCTTTTCCCCGGCGCTGATTCGCAAGCTGGCTTCCCACATTCCGCAGGATGCGGCCGACCTGCATGCCTGGGTGGCCAATGTGCTGGAGCGCAATTTGCTGACCGGCGAGCATGGCCCGGCGCTGGAGGACGAGGGCGGTGTCTACGCCCTGGTGGGCTCCACCGGCGTGGGCAAGACCACCACGACGGCCAAGCTGGCCGCGGCCTTTGCCGCGCGCTATGGTGCAGCGAACCTCGGGCTGGTGACCTTGGATGCCTACCGTGTCGGCGCGCACGAGCAATTGCGGGCCTATGGTCGCATCATCGGGGTGGCGGTGCACACGGCGCACGATCGTGCCGCGTTGGAAGACTTGCTGGATCTGCTGGCCTCCAAGCGCATGGTGTTGATCGACACGGCGGGCATCGCGCAGCGCGATACCCGCACGCAGGAACTGCTGGAGATGGTCAGTCACCGGCGCATCCAGCGCCTGCTGGTGGTCAATGCTGCGGCGCAGGGCGAGACCATCGAGGACGTGCTCATCGGGTACCGAGCCAACCAGTGCAAGGGAGTGGTTCTGTCCAAAATCGATGAGGCGGTCAAGCTCGGGCCGGCGCTGGACGCGATGATCCGCCACAAATTGCCGGTGCTGGGCGTGGCCAACGGGCAGCGTGTGCCCGAGGACTGGCATCGCATGTCGGCCCAGGCCTTGGTGCACCGGGCGCTGCGGGGCGGAGGCAGCGCGGCCTACCGCCTGGACAGCGATGACGTCAATCTTGTTTTCACTGCGCCGCCGACCTCGCGGGCGCTGGCTGCCGGAGCGGTGCATGTCTGAGCGTGCCGTCGATCAGGCCTACGGGCTGCGACGCCTGTTCGCCCACCACACCGTGCATTTGCTGCCAGTGGCGGCCAATCCGTTCACGCCGGGGGCGCATGTGCTCCTCGAAGGACTGTGCCATGGCTTTGCGGCCCAGGATTTTCATACCTTGGTGGTCGATGCGGCGCCCAGCCCCTACACCACCGGGGTGGACGTGGCCGAAGCCGTGGCTCGGGATCTCGACCTGGGCCAGTGGATCGACCCACTCGATGCCCACACCAGTGTGCTGGCGGCCAGCCCGACCTTGGCCTGGTTCGGCGAGGCGCCCGGCTCGGCCGCGCTGCTGTTCGAAGCTTTGCGAGAAGCAGCCCCCAGTGCCGATGTGATCGTCTTTCACGCCGATGCCGCGCTGCTCAGTGGCTTGTTCGCCGGCAGGCGGGTGCGCCCTCTGATTTTTGCCGGCGATGATGCCGCGAGCCTGACCGAGGCCTATGCGTCGATCAAGATCTTGCTGCAGTACGCCGGCCTGGGAGAGCATGCCGTCGTGATGGACCTGGGCACGCCGACCTTGGGGGTGCCTGTGGCGGCGACTCGCCTGGCGCATTGTGTGAAGCAGTTCCTGGGCGGCACGGTGTATTTGGAGGCCGTGGCTTGCACGGCACTGCAGTCCGAGGCCGATCTGGCCCGCGCGTTGCACCCCTTGTCCACCACCCTGTTGCACCACGCCTTGTCGTTCTCGATGCCTGAGGACCCAAGCGAAGACTGGGGTGGCTCGGCCCGGTTCGTGACGAATCCGGCCACCGCTCATGCGTTCAATTGATTGTGGAGCGCTTGCCCATGTACACCGCCAAAGGCCGCCTCGACCACCACGCGATGCTGCAGCAATACAGCCCGTTGGTCCGTCGGTTGGCGCACCAGATGATCGCCAAGCTGCCGGCCAACGTGGAGATCGACGACCTCATTCAGGTCGGCATGATCGGTCTGAGCGAGGCGCTCAGCCGCTTCGATACCAGCCAGGGCGTGCAGTTCGAGACTTTCGCGACCCAGCGCATCCGTGGCGCCATGCTCGATGAGCTGCGCGGGGCCGATTGGATGAGTCGTGGCAGCCGCAAGCAGCAGCGTTCCATCGAGGCGGCCGTGCATCGGCTCGAACAAAAGCTGGGCCGCGCGCCACTGGAAAGCGAGATCGCCCAGGAAATGGGGATCAGCTTGGCGGAGTACCAGGAGTTGCTCAACAAGGTGCGTGGCACCCAGCTCGTCTACCTGGAGGACATGAGTGGCGAGGAGGGGGACCACGACTACCTGGATCGTCATGTGGTCGACAAAGAGGCCGATCCGCTGAGCCAGCTCAACGACCGGCGACTGCGCGAGGCCTTGGTCGCCGCCATCAAGACCCTGCCCGAGCGCGAGCAGTTCGTGATGAGCATGTACTACGAACACGACATGAACCTGAAGGAAATCGCCGCCGTGCTGGGCGTGACCGAATCGCGGGTGTGCCAGCTGCACAGCCAGTCGATCGCCCGGCTGCGGGTCAAGCTGCGCGATTGGTGAGTCCAGTTTTTGAAACGAGCCGTTGCGGCGCTGCACGGTGAGGAGGCACACGATGTTGATGTTGTTCAAAGGCCGACCTGAACCGGCACCCGCCCCCCAGTCCCCGATGACCGAGCCTGCCGTGGGCGCCGCGATGGATGCACGCGCGCTGGTGCAGTCGCTGCAGCAGGAGACCTCGGGCCTCGGCCGCGAGGCCGCCGAGGTGCGCGGCGTGCTCGATGACAGCATTCGCAGTGCACAACGCCAGCAGCAGGCGGTCTCGACGCTGGCCCAACATCTGCGCGCCATCGTCGAAGCGCAGGATGGCATTGGGCACGTCACCGAGCACAGTCTGCAGGCCGTGGGGCGCGCGCGCGAGGCGGTCGAAGGTGTGGGCCACGGTGTGGCTGGCGTGGTCGATACGCTGCGCGAAGTCGCCGATGCTGCGCAGCAGATCACGCAGATTGCCATGCAGACGCGGCTTGTGGCCTTCAATGCGTCGGTCGAGGCCAAGCGGGCCGGCGAGGCCGGCCGAGGCTTCGCGGTCGTGGCCGACGCGGTCAAGGACTTGGCCGCGCGCGTGGAGGCTTCTTCCAAACAAATCATGAGCACGGTTGGCACGCTGGACGAGCGTATCGGCACTCTGGCGCGTGAGATTCGTAGCGACGGCAGTGAAGGCCGACAAGGCACATTCCACGCCGCATTGGCCGAAGTCGAAAGCGGCGTGCAGCGCATCGCCCAAGCGGCGGCGCACAGCCGGCAGCTCAGCACTGGCATGAATGAGGAGATGGCGCTCATCGAGCGCGAGACCGCTCAGACGACCCAGGCCCTGCAGCAGGCCCTGCAGCGCAGCGAATCCTTCCTCAAGCTGAGCGAACGCATGATGGAGCTGACCGCCGCCAGCGGGATCGAAACCGAGGACACGCCCTACATCCAAGCAGCTCAGCAAGCCGCCTCCGAGATCGCGCAGTTGTTGGAAGAAGCCGTGCGCAGCGGCGCGATCAGCCTGGAGGACCTGTTCGACGAGCAATACCGTCCGCTTCCTGGAACCAATCCGCCCCAGTGTGAAACCCGCTTCGTGGCCTTGGCCGATCGGCTGTTTCCTCAGGTGCAGGAAAAAATGCTGCAGCTGTCGCCCAAAGTGGTGTTTTGCATTGCCGTGGACCGCAACGGCTATGTGCCGACCCACAATCGCAAGTACTGCCAGCCGCAGCGTCCCGGTGACGTGGTGTGGAACACCGCCCACAGCCGCTACCGCCGCATCTTCAATGACCGCACCGGCTTGGCCAGCGCCCGCAACCGTCGGCCCTTCCTGCTGCAAACCTACCGCCGCGACATGGGCGGCGGCCGCTTCGTGTTGATGAAGGAGGTTTCTGCACCCATCGAGGTGCTGGGGCGGCACTGGGGTGGCCTGCGGCTGGCCTACCAGTTTTGAGCCACGGCCGGGCCGCCGGCGTGGCGCTGCGGCCCGGGCATCGCTCGGCGCCGGCCTGCGCCGGCGGGGGCGCTCCCCCAAATGGAGGATGAACGCCGCAGGCCTATCGGTCATCATCGGCGGTGATTTCCATGCATCGGGGGAGGGCGCGAGTGCCTTCTCCGCGTCCTCATCGTGTCGTCGTCCGTCCTCGTTCCTGGGGCTTGTTCATCCACTGCGAAGGTGCCGGATCGCGCCGGTTGCGCATCGGCGCAGACGCTGGCGGGGCTGTTTCTTTCGCGCTGCCGTGCCGATGGGCAGGCGCTGGCCTATGTGGGGCTCGATGAGCGAGGGGAGGTCGCTTGGACGCGCGCTCGTGGCGAATTGCTCCAGCGCGCTACGCACCTGGCTCACGGGTTGCGTGAGCGGGCCCCGGCGGGCGCGCGGGTGTTGCTGGCCTTCGAGGGCGGTGTCGAGGCGGTCGAGCTGTTCTGGGCCTGTGTGCTGGCTGCCCTGGTGCCCATCCCCGCGCCCGCGCCGGACCTGCGCCTGGGCGCGCGAGGCTGGGACCGTCTGCATCGCATCGCCGAAGATGCCGACGCCGCGCTCGGCGTGTGTGGGGGGGGCGATCGGGGCGAGGCCCCCCCAGCCTTGGGGCCGATGGCATGGGTCACGCCACAAACCCTGTGGGATGCGCATGGGGCGGCCCCAGCGGGCATGGCCGATGGCGCAGGCGTGCAGCCCCAGGATGCGGCGTATTTGCAGTACACCTCGGGCTCCACGCAGGCCCCTCGGGGGGTGGTGATCACCCATGCCCAGGTGCTGGCGCATGGGCAGGCACTGGCCCATGTCGTGGGCCAGCGGGCGTCGCTGCCGGCACGCGCCTTGAGTTGGTTGCCTTGGTTTCATGACTATGGGCTCGTGATGGGCGTGATCGAGCCCTTGCTGCGCGACAGCGTGTCGTATTTGATGCCGCGGCGGGTCTTCATGCGGCGACCGCTGCGTTGGCTGGAAGCCATTGCGCGTCATGGCATCTTCATCAGCGGGGCCCCGGATTTTGCCTATGCCGCTTGCGTGCGCGCCTTGTCTCGCGAGCCGGGGTGGAGCGCCGACTTGCGATGTTGGCGACTGGCCAGCTGTGGCGCCGAGCCGGTGCGGGCGCCGACGCTGGCGGCTTTCGAAGCGGCTTTCGGGCCTTTCGGATTCGACCCTGCCGCCTTCGCGCCGGCCTACGGCTTGGCCGAAGCGGTGCTGACGGTCAGCCTGTCGCCGCAGGTCCGTGCGCCACGGCGTCTGGTGCTGTCGGCCGCCGCCCTCGAGCAGGGGCGGGTCCAACTGGTCGCTCCCGATGCCCCTGACGCGCGCACCTCGGTGTCTTGTGGGCCGGTCTTGCCGGGGCTGATGCTGCAGGTCGTGGACCCGGCGGCAGCGCATGCGCTGGGCGAGGCACAGGTCGGCGAGATCTGGGTGCGTGGCCCCAGTGTCGCGCAACGCTATTGGCAGGGCGCGGCCGATGAGGTGTTCTCGGCACGGTTGCGGGGTGAAGGCGAGGCTTGGCTGCGTACCGGCGATCTGGGCTTCGTCTACGAAGGAGAGCTGTACATCACCGGCCGGCTCAAAGACCTCATCATCGTCGGCGGGCGCAATCTGTATCCCCAGGACATCGAGGCCGAAGCGCTGGGGGCCCACCCGGCGCTGGCCGAAGGGACGGCGCTGGCTTTTGGCGTCGAGGCCGCCGCAGGCGAGGCGGTGGTGGTCTTGGCCGAAGCCCGCGGCCGCGTGGCCCTCACCGAGGCAGGGGCGATCGCGCAAGCCGTTCGATCCGCCGTGTCGGCCGCCTTCGAGGTCGAGGTGGCCGAGGTGCTGGTGCTGCGCGCAGGCAGTTTGCCGCGCACCGCCAGCGGCAAACCCCAACGGGCACTGGCTCGGGAACGCTACCGGCAGGATGGCTGGCGGGCGCAGGCCTGGCCACTTGGCCCCGAGGTCGCGGCCGCAGCGCCCCAGGGGGTGCATCCTGCCGTTGCGGCCGCCTGGGACGCGGTCCTGGGGGCCGGACGGGCGGCCGACCCGCAGGCCCATTTTTTCGAGCAGGGCGGCGACTCCCTGACGGCAACGCAGCTCGTGTCGCGGCTGCGGGCTCTCAGCGGGGTCGAGCTGTCGGTTCGTCAGCTGTTCGAGTCGCCCACGCCGGCCGGTTTGAGCCGGTGCTTGGAACAGGCCGCGACGGGGGCCCCGGCCTTGGCGCCCACGCCGTTGCCTGTGGCTGTCGAACCGGTGCTGTCCTTTGCCCAGGAACGCATGTGGTTCATGCAACAGCTGGCACCGGCCAGCACGGCCTACCACATGCCGCTGGCCTTGCGCTTGCTCGGCCGACTCGATGCCCAGGCCTTGCAAGCCGCGGTCGACGAACTGGTGCGGCGACATGACATCCTGCGCACCGTGTTCGTGCTGGAGGGGCAGACCGTGCGTCCCCAGGTGCGGGCCGAAGCGCCCATCGCCATCGAGACCGTGCAGCCGCCGGGGCAGGCGCGGGGGGCGGACGATCCCGCCGTCCATGCCTTGCTGGCACGGCTGTCGCAACAGCCCTTCGATCTCGCTGGAGGGCCACTGATGCGCCTGTACCTGCTGCCACTGGGCAGCGACGAGCACGTGTTCCTGATCGTGCAACACCATCTGATCGGGGATCAGTGGTCCTTTGCCGTGTTGGCTCGGGAACTGGCGGCCGCGTATGCCCGCCACCACGGTGGCAAGCCGGGCCCTGCGCCGAGCGCCCCGTCATGGCAGTACGCCGATTTCGCGGCTTGGCATCGTCAGTGGTATGCGGGATGCCGTCATGCCCAAGAGCTGGCGTATTGGCGCGAGCAGCTGGCCGACTTGGAGCCCTTGGAGCTGCCGGCCGACCATCCCCGCCCGCCTCAGCCGGGCTACCAAGGTTCGCGCGTGCGTTTGCCCTTGACGGAGCACGTGCTGCACCGGCTGACGGCCCTGGGGGCAAGCCATCGGGCGAGCCTGGCCATGGTGATGATGGCCGTCTTCAAGATTTTGCTGTACCGGCACAGCGGACAGACCGATCTGGCCCTCGGCATGCCCATCGCAAACCGCCACCACTTGGCCACCGAAGACCTGCTGGGCACCTTCGTCAACACCTTGGTGCTGCGCAACCGGCTCGACCCTTGCGCGAGCTTCGAGACCTTTTTGGCACAGGTGCGTCACACCGCCTTGGAAGCCTATGCTCACCAGGACATGCCTTTCGAGCTGTTGGTGCGCGAATTGGGGGTGGGGCGTGACAGCAGCCGCTCCCCGCTCTTTCAAGTGCTCTTCAACATGGTCAACGTTCCGCTGGGCGAGATCGAATTTCCCGGGCTGCGCTGGTCACGGCTGGATTTCGACCGCCAGGCGGCCCAGTTCGATGTGGCCGTCATCGTCGATGCGGAGCTGGATCGCTCGGTCATCTTCGAGTACGCGCTCGATTTGTTCGAGCCGTCCACCGTGCAGCGCTGGGCGCGTCACTATCTTGCCTTGCTCGAGGCCGTGGTGAGCATGCCGGCGCGGCCCATTGCCGAGCTGCCCATGCTCGCGCCGCAGGAGCTGGAGACCTTGCGCGCCTGGGCCGCAGGGCCGGTGCGGCCCTTGCCTGCGGGCGACGTTTGGTCTTGGCTGGCACCGGCCTTCGAGCGGCAGGCCACCCAGCCGGCGGTGGAAAGCGCCGATGGCGTGCTGAGCTATGAGCAGCTGGGGCGGCGCAGCCTGGCCTTGGCGCGCGCCTTGCGCCAGCGTGGCATCGGCACGGGGCAGCGCGTCGGGTTGAGCTTGCGCCGGCACCCCGACCTGTTGGTGGCTCAATTGGGCGTGCTGCGCTCGGGGGCGGCTTACGTGCCCTTGGACCCGACCTATCCCAGCGCCCGCCTGGCCGACATGGCCGAGGACGCCGCCTTGGCCTTGCTGATTGCCGAGACCGTGCCATCCTGGGCCGCGGGGGTGGCCACGGCCCGTGTCGCGGACTTGGTGGAGCAGGGGCAGGCCCTGCCTGAGGACGACGCCGCCTGGCCGATCGCGGCGCAGGACCCGGCCTACGTGATCTACACCTCGGGATCGACCGGGCGCCCCAAGGGGGTGGTCGTGCCGCACGGCGCGGTGGTGAACTTTCTGGCCAGCATGGCCTGTGAGCCGGGCATGGCGCCGGGCCAGCGGTGGCTGGCCGTGACCACTTTGAGCTTCGACATCGCCGTGCTGGAAACCTTGCTGCCCCTGGGCTGCGGTGCATGCATCGTGCTGGCCACGGACGAGCAAGCTCGCAGCGGCAGCGCGCTCAGGCACTGGCTTGAAAGCGGCCGCATCACCGGCATGCAGGCCACGCCGTCGCGCTGGCAATGGGTGCTGGAGGCCGGCTGGCATGGCCCTGCCGGCGGCTTGAAGGCCCTGGTGGGCGGTGAGCCCCTGCCGCAAGAGCTGGCCGCGCGATTGCTCGCGGCGGGGGCCGAAGTCTGGAACCTGTATGGCCCCACCGAGACCACCGTGTGGTCCACCTGTGCGCGCATCGTCTCTGCATGTCCTGAACAGCTGACGATCGGACGCCCCATCGCCAACACCGTGGCCTGGGTGCTGGATGCGCAGCGCCAGCCGTGCCCGCAGGGCGTGGCCGGTGAGCTGTATCTCGGGGGGGCAGGCTTGGCTCTGGGCTATTGGCGCCGCCCGGAACTGACGTCCGAGCGCTTCATCCAGTGGCGCATGGGCCCTGGAGAGCCGCCGCAGCGCCTCTATCGTACCGGCGACCGGGTGCGCTGGCGCGCCGACGGCCAGCTCGAGCACTTGGGCCGATGGGATGATCAGATCAAGCTGCGTGGCCACCGCATCGAGCCGGCCGAGATCGAGGCCGTGCTGACCGCGCACGAGCAGGTGCACCGGGCTGTCGTGATCCGCCGTGAAGACCGTCCGGGTGATGTTCGGCTGGTGGCCTATGTCCAGGCCGATGTGCCGGCCGCCGCCCACGACGATTTGCGCCATGCCTTGCGCGAGCGGTTGCGCGCCCGCCTGCCCGACTACATGCAGCCGCAGCACCTCGTCTTCATCGACCGCCTGCCGGTGTTGCCCAATGGCAAGCTCGACCGTCGTCGCCTGCCAGCCCCGGCCGAGCCGGTGGCATCCGATCGGTGGGTGCCTCCTCGCCATGCGGCCGAACAGGCCTTGTGGGACATTTGGGCCGACGTGCTTGGACACCGCCGCTTCGGCGTGCACGAAGACTTTTTCGACCTGGGTGGGCATTCCTTGTTGGCCGTTCGATTGGTCCAACGCATCGAGGCTCGGCTGCGCGTGCCCTGCAGCCTGGCTCAGGTGTTCGAGCATCCCACCGTGGCCACCCTGTGCGAGGCGTTGGACAGCGGGTCCCGGCTGCACGAAGCCACGATGGTGTGCTTGCAAGCGCAGGGCACGCAGCCACCGTTGCACTGTGTGTGCGGTGTGCACATTTATCAGCCGCTGGCCGACGCCTTGGCCCCGCAGATGCCTGTGTATGGCTTGTTCGTTCCTGCCGAGCTCGGATTCCTCGATGCGCACGGGCATCCCCGTCATGGCGGCCTCACCGTCGAGCGTCTGGCGGCCGACTACCTGTGTTTGTTGCGCGAACGACAGCGCAGCGGACCGTATCGCTTGGCCGGGCTGTCCTTCGGCGGACTGTTGGCCCTCGAGATGGCCAGGCAACTGCGCATGGCCGGTGAAGTGGTGGACTGTGTGCTGATGTTCGATACGGCCCGCCCCCTGCGCCTCGTGCCGGAGGGTTTGCAATGGCTGCGTCGTCAGGGCCATCGGTTGGCGCGGGGCCGCCTGCCGCTGGCCGCACGCCTGGGGCGCGGGCGCGTGACGGTGGCCCCCCCGCAGGCCGCTGGAGGCGAGGGGCCCGACGCCGAGCTGCTTCGCGTCCGTGAACGCCTGTATCAGCGAGCGCGCCGCGCTTACCAGCCGCGGCCCTACGACGGCTTGGTGATGCTCGTGCGTGCGCTCGAGACCGAAGCGCTCACGCCCGATTTGGGATGGCAAGACGTGCTCAGCCGGCTCGTGGTGCGCGAAGTGCCCGGCGACCATTTGAGCATCTTGCGCGCTCCCCAGGTGCAGCAGCTGGCGACCCATGTCCGGGAGCTGCTTGCGCAATTGGCGCCTGCGGCCTGAGGCAAGGTGCGGCCGCGCCTGGCGGCTTCAACAGGGGGCTCGAGGCTCAGACCCGCAGCGATCCGCGTGTGGCGGTGCCGAAGGCGCGCCCTGGCACGGCCCGGTAGACGGGCTGCGGCTCGGTGGGAATCAGCACGTCCATGGCGCGATCGAGCGCGGCCGTGGCGCGCGACAGGCTCTCACGCTGGGCCGCCACGGCGCCGGTGGCCCGCACCAGACGCTGGCGCAACGCACGGGGCACCTGAGCGCCGTGGCGGGCCGCTAGGCTGAAACGTGTCACCGCCTCGGTCAAGGCGCGATGCAGTTCGCCGGCGCAGCGTTCCAGCGCCGTGGCATCGCGTGACAGCAGCGCATCGCCCAGGGCCTGCAATCGCGTCTCCACCTCGGCGATGGCGGGTTCCAGGTCGCAAGCAGCGGTGGCCGCCAGGGCGGCCGTGGTCGGGGGCAGGGCGTGTGCAGACATCGGTGGCTCGGTCCGGAGGAGAAGGTCTGGATCAGAGAGGAGCCGGGGCAACTGGCCCCGGGCAGGCATCAGCGATTCATGCGTTGAAGCAGCTCCTGCGCGTTGGCGATCAATTTGTCGGCAATCGCCTCGGCATTGGGCTTGAAGGTGCCGTCGGCAATGGCTTGGCGGATGGCGGCCACCTTTTCGGCATCGAATTCGGGCGTGCTGGCCATGAGACTGGCCGCGGTGCTGGACAGCTTCACGGTGGCGCTTTCGCTGGGGGTGGAGGCTGCGGTGGCGGTGCCAGCGGCAGCCGGACGTGCCTCACCTGCGGCCAGGCGGCTTTGGCCTGCTGCAAGGGCAGCGGAATCCGTGGTGTGAACGATCTTCATGACCTGCTCCTGGACCGAGTCCGGTCCGACATGATCGCTGTATCGACCGCTCGATGGCGAACTTGAGCCCCGATCTCGAAATTTTTACATTTGGTCACAAATTCACCTCCAGCACGCCCTCGGCGCTGGCCACGCCGGTGACGATGCGGCCGTTGTCCGTGCGCACGCGGGCCAGGCGACCGGCCAGTCCGGGCGTCAGCGCCCGTCCCTGGCTGCTGACGGCAAAACCTTGGCCTCGAGCGATGATGCGCACCGTATCGCCGCTGGCAAACCACTGTATCGGCCGCAGATGACTGTCTCTCAAGACCTGGCCGGCTGCCAGAGGCCGGGCCAGTACCCGGTCGGTCAGTGCGGATGCATCGCTGAGCGCTGGTGAAGGCTCGGCCGCCCAGTCGGCTTCGACGGTGCGCAACAGCGATGCTTGCAGCCGCGTGCCTGCTGGCAGCGCGCTGACGGCCACGACGGCCGGACCGAACACACGCACCGTCACCGGCAGGAACACATTCCAGCGTGTGGGTCCTTCGACGCAGCGCACCCCGACGCGGGTGCGGCCCCATGGCCGCGCACCGGCCGGCAGATAGGGCTCCATGCGTGAGCACGGCGCCAGTCTCACCCGGGCATCGAGTGCACCGACCTCCACCTCGATGCGGGTGGGGCGGGCTGCGGGCGCGCCCGCGGCACTCGACAGTTGCTGATGATGAGCCTGGGCCAGCGAACGCAGCTGCGTGGGCAGATCGATGTCCAAGGGGTTTGCGGCAGCGGGCATGCCCACGCAGGCAGCCCACACGAGCCAGCATCCGAGCGTCGGTCGGTGCAGGAGGCGGTGGTAGGGCGTGCAGACGGGGTTCATGGCGTTTGGCACTTCGACCCAGCGCACTTTAGTGCCGCGCCTGTGGCCTGCGGGGCGGGAAATGGACAGGTTTTGTGCGGCTATTTCCACTAATGTTCGGCGGCTTGGCGCAGAACAATGGCCCTCAATCTGCCGGCCCTGCATCCCCTTGGGGCTGCCGAGCCGGACGCCGCGCCCCGCATGGGCGCACGGGAATGGCGCCATGTTGGACCGTCTGACTCAATCGCTGAACTTCCAGTCCGAGGCCTTGGTGCTGCGGGCCGAGCGCCAACGCATCATCGCCAGCAATATCGCCAATGCCGACACCCCCGGCTATGTGGCGCGCGACATGGACTTTGCCGCGGCGCTCCAACAAGCCACCGCCGGGCGCAGCAATGCAGCCGCAGGCCCAGTGATGCTCACCAGCCATGCCGCACACATCGCTGCGGCGCCCCCCGCTCGCACGCCCACCACGTTGCTGTACGCACGGCCTGCGCAAACCAACCTGGACAGCAACACCGTGGACATGGATCGCGAGCGAGCGGCCTTTGCCGACAACGCCGTGCGCTACGAAGCCACGCTGCGCTTCATCAATGGCAGTGTGCGCAGCCTGCTCAGTGCCATCACCGGACAGTGAGGAGCGACGCATGTCGATGTTCAACATCTTCAACATCTCGGGCAGCGCAGTCAGCGCTCAGTCGCAACGGCTGAACACGGTGGCCAGCAACCTGGCCAATGCAGACACCGTGGCCGGCCCCGACGGTCAGGCTTACAAGGCGCGCCAAGTGGTCTTCCAGACCGTGCTGATGGGCGCCCACTCCGGCGACGTCTCGGCCGCTGGTGTGAAAGTCGCCAAGGTCGTCGAAGATGCCACCCCTGGGCGCCGCGTACACGACCCGTCTCATCCGCAGGCCGATGCCGAAGGCTATGTCACTTACAGCAATGTCAACGTCGTGGAGGAAATGGTCAACATGATCTCCGCGTCGCGCTCCTATCAAAACAATGTCGAGGTCATGAACACGGCCAAGAGCCTGCTGCTCAAGACCTTGCAAATGGGCCAGTGAGTCCGCACCCCCTGAAGGCAAACCATGGACCTGTCCGCCATCAACGGTACCACCAAAAGCAGCACCTCGGGCATCTCCACGAGCAATGACATCGGGGCGCAGGATCGTTTCCTGAAGCTGCTCGTGGCACAGATGCAGAACCAGGATCCGCTCAATCCTTTGGACAACGCGCAGGTCACCAGCCAGATGGCGCAAATCCAGACCGTCACCGGCATCGAGAAGCTCAATGCCAGCCTGCAGACCATGGCGTATTCCTTCACCCAGGCCCAGGCGCTGCAAGGCGCGGCGCTCATTGGGCGCGACGTGCTGGTCGCGGGCAACCACATGAACATCGTCGACGGCGAGGCGCGCGCAGCCTTCGAGTTGCACGGCGATGCGGACCTGGTCAATGTGGAAATCATCGATGCATCGGGCCAGGTGATCGACCGCCTCAGCCTGGGCGCCCTGGGCAAGGGCCGCCATCATTTCGTCTGGACGCCGCCGCAAGGCACGCAGCCATCGCAGGTGAGCTTCAAAGTGAGCGCCACATCGGGCAAGACGACGATCCAAGCCGACACCTTCGCCCGTGAAACCGTCGGTGCCGTCAGCACCACGGCCAACGGCCTCGAACTCGATCTCTTCAGCGGAACGACCGTGCCGTACAACAAGGTCGCTGCTGTGGTCTACCACTGAAGCGAGCCCGCTTCACCATCCACGAGGACAACGCACCATGGGCTTCCAGCAAGGTCTCTCCGGTTTGAATGCTTCGAGCAAGAACCTGGACGTCATCGGCAACAACGTGGCCAACGCCGGCACCTTCGGGGCCAAGACGGCACGTGCCGAGTTTGCCGACATGTATGCCGCCGCGATGAACGGCTCTGGCGCCACCAACATCGGCATCGGGGTTCGCCTGGCCGCGGTGGCCCAGCAATTCACCCAGGGCAACATCACCACCACCGAAAATCCATTGGATCTGGCCATCAATGGCGCAGGCTTCTTCCAAGTGGCCGACGTGGTGCGCGACCCCAATGCCGCTCCCAACACGCCGCCTACGATGGATGGGCCGCCGTTGTACACGCGCAATGGGCAATTCAAGGTCGATCGCAACGGCTACATCGTCAACAATCAAGGGCAGGTCTTGTTGGGCTACGTGGCCAATGCCACCGGGGTCATCACACCTCAGCAGGCGCGCCCGATCCAGCTGCCCACCGCGGGTATCAACCCGAATCCCACCACGGCGATCGAACTCGAATTCAACCTCGACTCGCGGGCGGCCATCACCCTCCCAAGCGGTGGCGGCATCAACTTCAACGACCCGACCACCTTCAACAACGCCACCTCGGTGACGCTGTTCGATGCGATGGGACAAGACGTTGCCGTGACCTATTATTTTCAGAAGACCGCGGCCAACACCTGGGACGTGTATGCCACGGCCAATGGCGTGCCGCTGATGGGCACCAGCGCCAGCCCGGCTCCGGTGGCCACGATCAACTACCCACCGGCCTCGGGCGGCAACCCCACGGCCGCCGGTGGCGGCTCGATCACCTATTACATGGGCGGGGGTGGCACTTCGACGGACGGACGCATCCCCATCGACGTGCCGGCCACCGTGCGTCCGGATGGCAGCTCGACCTTGCCCATCAACGGCATCGAGCTCAACATGGGCAACTCCACCCAGTACGGCACCACCTTCGGCGTGACCAACCTGACGCAAAACGGCTATGCGCCGGGTCAGTTGGTGGGGGTGACGATCGACAGCAGCGGCATCATCATGGCCCGCTTCTCCAACGGTCAATCGCGCCCGGCCGGTCAAGTCGAGTTGGCCACCTTCCGCAATCCGCAGGGTCTGCAGCCTCTGGGTGGCAATGTGTGGGCGGCCACCTATGCCTCGGGCGACCCGACCGTCAGTGCGCCGGGCTCGGGCAACATGGGGGTGCTTCAGGCCGGCGCCTTGGAGGAGTCCAACGTCGACCTGACGGCCGAACTGGTCAACATGATCACCGCACAGCGCGCCTACCAGGCCAATGCCCAGACCATCCGCACGCAGGACCAAGTGTTGCAGACGCTGGTCAGCCTGCGTTGATCCTCAGGCTTGAACCGCAGGAGCCTCCATGGACCGCATGATCTATCTGGCCATGTCCGGCGCCAAGGCCACGATGCAGCGCCAGGATGTGCTGGCGCACAACCTGGCCAATGTGTCCACGACCGGATTTCGCGCCGAGTTGCAGGCGTTCCGGGCCGTGCCGGTGCGCGGCGACGGTGCCAGCACCCGGGTCTATGCGTTGGAGACCACCACTGGCTACGACGCTGCGCCCGGCCCGGTGCAGCACACCGGCCGGCCGCTGGATGTGGCCCTGCAAGGCAATGCCTGGTTGGCGGTGCAGGCGCTGGACGGCACCGAAGCCTACACCCGTGCCGGAGCGCTCACCGTGGCGGCTGACGGCACGTTGATGACGCAAAGCGGCCTGGTCGTGCTTGGCGATGGCGGGCCGATACAGGCCCCGCCCAATGCGCAGCTGAGCATCGCGCCGGACGGCACCGTCAGTGCGCGAGCCCCCAATGGACAAAACCTTCCGGTGGCCCGCTTGAAGTTGGTGACGCCCGAGGCCGCGCTCAAGCGGGGGGCGGACGGCCTGTTTCGCAGCGCCGACGGCCAGGAACTGCCTGCCGACCCGAATGCCCGCCTCCAAGATGGCGCGCTCGAAGGATCGAACGTGAGCGCCATCGAGACCATGGTGGCCATGATCTCCGCGGCGCGCCAGTTCGAGCATCAGATGAAGATGCTCAAGACCGCCGAGCAAAACGAAAACGTCTCGGCCAAGCTGTTGTCGACCAACCCCTGAAGGAGCTCCTGCCATGATGCGTTCGCTATGGATCTCGAAGACCGGCATGGAGGCTCAACAGATCCAGCTGGATCATGTCTCCAACAACCTGGCCAACGTGGCCACCACCGGCTACAAGCGGTCCAGCGCCCAATTCGAGGACCTGATCTATCAGAACCTGCGTCAAAGCGGCGCCAACACGGCCGAGCAAGCCCAGTTGCCCACCGGATTGCAAGTGGGCCTGGGCACCCGCGCTGTGGCCACGGCACGCAGTTTCACCCAAGGCAGCTTGCAACAGTCCAGCAACCCGCTGGACGTGGCGATCAATGGCAACGGCTTCTTCGAGATCCAAATGCCCGATGGCACCTCGGCCTATACCCGGGACGGCTCGTTCAAGACCGATGCCACCGGCCGGCTGGTCACCAACAATGGCTTTCCGGTGGCCCCAGGCATCACCATCCCGCCCAATACCAGCAGCATCACCATCGGAGCCGATGGTGTGGTCACCGCCGTGGTGCCCGGCTCGGCCCAGCCGGTGCAATTGGGCACCTTGCAGCTGGTCAGTTTCGTCAATCCCGGCGGCTTGGATCCGCGGGGGCAAAACCTCTACGTCGAGACGGCCGCGTCCGGCCCGCCCACGGCCGGCGTGCCCGGCAGCGAAGGCTTGGGCACCTTGCAGCAAGGCTTTCTCGAAACGTCCAATGTCAACGTGGTCGAGGAGTTGATCGGCATGATCCAAACCCAGCGAGCCTACGAGCTCAACTCCAAGGCCATCCAAACCTCCGACCAGATGCTGCAGCGCCTGGCTCAGCTCTGAGACTCACCGATCGAGGACCGATGATGCAACGCTGGATCTCCTGCAGTCTGGTCCTGGGTGCGGGCCTGCTGGCCGGCTGCCAGACCCTGGCCCCCAAGGTCGAGATGCCCGAGACGATGACCGCACGGCCCCAGGCCGTGGCCTATGCGCCGGCTCACAACGGGGGGCTGTTCCAAGCGGCCAGCTATCGACCATTGTTCGAAGATCATCGCGCCCGTCTGGTGGGCGACAGTCTCACGGTCAACATCGTCGAGCGCGTGCAGGCCAGTCAGCGTTCGGCCTCCACGGTGGAGAAAACCGGCAGCATCTCCGGCAGCATCACGGCCTTGCCTGGCATCAATCCCAACTCGTTCGGGCGTGCCAGTGTGGGCGGCAAGTCCGAGAACACTTTCTCCGGCAAAGGGGGCACGGAAGCCACCAACAACTTCACTGGCACCATCAGCGCTACCGTGCTGGAGGTGCTGCCCAATGGACACCTGATCATCGGTGGCGAAAAGCAGATCGGCTTGAATCAAAACGTGGAAGTGATGCGCTTCACCGGCCGTGTCGACCCGCGTTCGATCCAGCCCGGCAACGTCGTCAATTCCTCGCAGATCGCCGATGTGCGCATCGACTACCGTGGCCGCGGCCAACAGGCTGAAGCGCAGGGAATTGGCTGGCTGGCCCGCTTCTTTTTGAGCGTTATTCCCTTCTAAGCGAGGCCAACAATGTCCTCAAGTTTCGAGGACATGGGCCGATGAATACCCGCTACGATCGATTTCTGCGCTTGGCCATCGCCGTGGCGGCCGTGGCCGCCAGCACGGCGCTGTGGTGGCCCGTGCCGGCGCAGGCCCAGCGCATCAAGGAGCTGGCTTCCGTTCAGGGGGTGCGCCCCAATCAGCTGGTCGGCTATGGCCTGGTCGTGGGCCTGGACGGCACGGGTGACCAGACCACGCAAACGCCTTTCACGGCCCAGAGCATCACCGCGATGCTGCAGCAAATGGGCGTGTCCATTCCGCCCGGCGTCAACATGCAGCTCAAGAACGTCGCCGCGGTGATGGTGACGGCGCAATTGCCCCCCTTTGCTCAACCCGGCCAGACCATCGATGTGAACGTGGCCTCGCTGGGCAATGCGAAATCCTTGCGCGGTGGCACGCTGATCGCCACCCCGCTGAAGGGTGCGGATGGCCAGATCTATGCGCTGGCGCAAGGAAACCTCATCGTCGGCGGGGCCGGGGCCTCGGCCGGCGGCAGCAAGGTCCAGGTCAACCACTTGAATGCCGGCCGCATTCCTGGCGGGGCGACCGTCGAGCGCAGTGTGCCCACCCCGCTGCACCAGGGCGAGTATCTGCAACTGGACCTCAACGCCGCCGACTTCCATACGGCGCGCCAGGTGGCCGAGGCGATCAACCGAGCCAAGGGCGAGGGCGTGGCCGAGGCCCTGGATGGGCGTACCGTGCGCGTGCGTGCTCCCCAATCGCCGGGCGAGCGCGTGGCCTTTCTGGCCGACATCGAAAACCTCAGCGTACAGGGTGCGGCTCCGGCGGCCAAGGTGGTCCTCAACGCCCGCACCGGCTCCATCGTGATGAACCAGGCCGTCACCCTGCTGCCGGCGGCCGTGGCACATGGCAACCTGTCGGTCACCATCAGTTCCACGCCGGTCATCAGCCAGCCCGCGCCGTTTTCGCGTGGCGAGACCGTGGTGGCCGAGCAGGCCGACATCCGCATCAAGCAAGACGGCGGCTCGCTCATCGAGGTGCCGGCCGGCACGCAGCTCACCGAGGTGGTGCGCGCCCTCAACGCCTTGGGGGCCACGCCCATGGACCTGCTGGCGATCTTGCAGGCCATGAAGGCAGCCGGCGCCTTGCAGGCCGAAATCGAGGTGATCTGATGAACTCGCCCTTGACGCCGCTGCAAGGCCTGTCCAGCGACGTCCAGTCGCTGGATCGGCTTCGTGCTCGCGCAGGACAGGACCCGCGCGCGGCCGTGAAGGAGGCGGCCCGTCAGTTCGAGGCCGTGTTCATGCAGGAACTGCTCAAGAGCATGCGCGCCACCACGATGGCCTCTGGCCTGACCGACAACGCCGGCGCCGAGCTGGGCACCGAGCTGCTGGACCAGCAATATGCCAATGGCCTGGCCGGCTTGCCCGGCGGATTGGCCGACATGATCGTGCGGCAGCTGGAGCGTCACATCGGCCCGCCGGCCACGTCCCCGGGCCCGGCGGCGCCGCGCCCGCTGCCTGCAGCCCTGTCCGCCCCGCGTGCCGTGGGGCCGCAGGGTGAGTTTCTGCGGGAACACTGGTCGGCCGCACAGCTGGCCGCACGCGAGACCGGCATTCCGGAACAGTTCATTCTGGCGCAGGCTGCCCACGAATCCGGCTGGGGGCAGCGCGAGATCCGCAATGCCGATGGCAGCCCTTCGTACAACGTGTTTGGCATCAAGGCCACGGGGGGCTGGAAGGGCAAGGTGGCCGAGGTCGTCACCACCGAGTATGTCAACGGCGTGCCACGCAAGATGGTGCAGAAATTCCGTTCGTACGACTCGCTGCACGAGGCCTATCGCGACTACGCCCGCCTGATCAAGAACAACCAGCGCTATGCCCGCGTGATCGAGCAGGGGCAAACGGCCCAAGGTTTCGCGCAAGGACTGCAAGAGGCCGGCTATGCCACCGACCCGGCCTATGCCGACAAACTCACGCGCGTCATCAACACCACCTTGCGACTGCAGCGTGCCATGAGTTAAGGATCCATCATGAGCGGACTCATCAGCCTGGGCACACGCACGATGTTCGCTGCGCAGGCGCAGCTCAACACCACGGCGAACAACATCTCCAATGCCAACACGCCGGGCTATTCGCGCCAGACGGTGCAGCTGGAGACGGCCGGCGGCCAGTTCACCGGGGCTGGATTTTTCGGCAAGGGGGTGAAGATCACCACCGTCGAGCGGGCCCACAATGCCTTCCTCAGTGCCGAGGTGGCCAACACCGCGGCCGTGGCCGCTGGCGACGCCACGCGCTTGGATTACCTGCAGCGCATGGAGAAGGTGTTCCGCCTGGGCGAGTCCGGCCTGGGCTTTGCAGCCGGACAGTTGCTCAATGCCTTCGTCGACGTGGCCAGCAATCCGTCGGATGCTTCGGCGCGTCAAGTGGTGTTGTCGCGCTTGGAATCACTGGCCTCACGCTACCGCTCGGCCGCCGGCGAATTGACCGCGCTGCAACAGGGCCTCACGCAGGATCTCAAGACTTCCATTGCCACCGTCAACGAATTGACCCAGCGCGTGGCCGACCTGAACCAGCAGATCGCGCGCGTCAAGGGGCTGGGCCACCAACCCAACGACTTGCTCGATCAGCGCGACCAGCTCATCGCCGAAATCAGCCAGTTCATTCAAGTCACGCAAATCCCGGCATCCGATGGCACGGTGGGTCTGTTCATTGCGGGCGGGCAGCGCCTGGTGCTGGGCAATGACGCACTGCCGCTCACCCTGGTGCCGGACCCCTACGACAACAGCATCGGCCGGCTGGGCCTGCGTGAGGCCGGGGTGGACCGGCCGCTGGTCGAAAGCAGCCTGGGCGGCGGCACGCTGGCGGGCATGCTGCGCATTCAGAATCAAGACCTGCCCGCGGCGATCAACCAAGTGGGGCGCATGGCCGCGGTGCTTGCGGCCCGGCTGAACGAACAACAGGCCCTGGGCTACGACCTCAATGGCAACGTCGGCGGGCCCTTGCTGAGCACCGGTTCACCGCGCAGCTTGCCGCATGCGAGCAACACCGGCACGGCGCAGGTCACGGTGGCCATCACCGAGGCCACGGCCTTGGAGGCGGCTGACCATGAGCTGCGTTTTCAGGGCGGGGCCTGGCAGCTGCGCCGCCTGCCCGATGGGGCGTGGTCGCCCTACACGCCGGGCACGCAAGTGGCGGGCATCACCCTCAGCGTGCCGGCAGGCACGCCTGCCGACGGCGATCGATTCCTGATCCAGCCGGTGCGCTTTGCCGCCACGGACCTGCGTGCGGCCTTGACCGATCCGAACGGCATTGCGGCAGCCGCCCCGGTGGTGGCTGCGGTCAGCCCGGCCAACCAAGGCACCATGGGCGTGAGCACCTTGTTGCCCAAGCAGGCCGATCCCAACCTGGGGCAGCCGCTGCAAATCGTCTTCACCTCGCCCACGACCTTCAATATCGTCGGGACGGTCAGTGGAACGCCCAGCACCACCCTCGTGCCTGGTGAGCCCATACGCATCAACGGTTGGGAGCTGAGCGTCACTGGGGTGCCTCAGGCCGGCGACGTGATCGAGGTCCGCTCCACCGCGGTGACTGCCGGTGCGCTGGCCAGCAACAACGGCAACGCGCTGGCCTTGCTGGCCTTGCGCGACGAACCCATGGTCGGTGGCGAGACCCTGACCGACGCCTATGCCAGCGTGCTGGCCGACGTGGGCATCCGCGTTCAAGGAGCCCAGTCCTCGGCCGAGATGTCCAAGACCATCGCCCGCGAGGCCCAGGTGGCACGCGACGAGCTCTCGGGCGTCAATCTCGATGAAGAGGCCGCACGGCTCATCCAGTTCCAGCAGGCCTACCAAGCGGCGGCCAAGGTGCTGCAGGTGGCCCAGCAAGTCTTTGACACCATCTTGCAGACGGCCGGCCGCTGAGCTGCCCTGATCTCTCGGAGACGACCTCATGCGCATTGCCACCGCCACCGCCTACCAAGTCGCGATCCAGAATCTACAAGACCGGCAGGTCGATCTCACCGAGACCCAAGTGCGCTTGACCAGCGGCAAGCGCGTGCTGCGGGCCGGCGACGATCCCACCGCCGCAGCGCGTGCCGAGCGTGCCGCAGCCGCGATCGATCGCTCGACCGTCTCGCAGCGCGCCGTCGAGGCCAGCCGCACGGCCATGACCCTGGCCGAGAGCGCCTTGGGCAATGCCGTGAACCTGGTGCAGACGGCACGCGAAACCCTGGTGGCCGCCGGCAACGGCAGCTATACCGCCGCCGAACGCAAAGGGCTGGCCGCGCAACTGCAGCAGATTCGCGACCAATTGTTGTCCATCGCCAACCAACAGGACGGTGCCGGGAACTATCTCTTTGCCGGCCAGGGGGCAGCCGGCGCCCCCTTCGTCAGCTCGCCCAGCGGTGTGCAATTCACCGGGGTGGGCGGTGTGGTCTCCGTGGCCTCCGGCGAAGTGTTGCCGGCCACGGTGGATGGACAGGCGGCATGGATGAGTGCGGCCACCGGCAACGGTGTGTTCGAGACGCAACGCGTCAACGTCAGCGGTGCGGCCTGGATCGATGCCGGTCGCGTCACCGACCCGGCCTTGGTGCAAGACCTGCGCTATGACGTGACCTTCAGCGTCACCGGCGGCACCACCACCTACACCATCCAGCCGCGCGATCCGAACACCGGCACTGCCGTCGGTGCGCCCAGCAGCGGCACCTACCAGTCGGGCTCGGCCATCTCGATCGACGGGATTGCGTTCACCATCACGGGCACGCCTGCCGACGGCGATGAATTTCGCATCATGCCCAGCACCCCGACGTTGAGCGTCTTCGATGCGCTGGACCGCGCGATCGAAGGCTTGCGTTCGGACAGCGCCGCGCCGACCGATGTCATACAGACCACCAACGATGGACTGCGCAATCTCGACTCGGTGCTGGCGCGCCTGCAAAGCGTGCGCAGTGCCGTGGGCGACACCCTGCATCGCATCGATGGTGTCGAAGACCGCCTGTCGGCTCTCAAGCTCAACGCGCAAACAGATCGCTCGAATGCGGAAGATTTGGACATGGTGCAGGCCATTTCCGAGTTCCAGAACAAGCAAACCGGCTACGATGCGGTGCTCAAGACCTACAGCATGGTCCAACGCATGAGCCTGTTCCAGTACTTGGGCTGAATCCCTTCACCTTCCGCCTCGAACATCGCTGCCCATGGACAACGACGTGCTGCGCAACATCGCGCTGAGCTATTCCCCGATGGTGGACCGCCATCGCAAGATCGTGGCCACCCGTCTGACCGTCTCGTCACTGCGCACCCAGGAAGTGCTCAAAGCCGACCAGCTGCTGGCGGCCATCGCCGAGGTCTGGCCCGAAGGCGGACAGCCGGTCTCGCTCAACGTGATGAGCGAGACCTTGCTCAACGACCTGCTGCGCGCGCGGCCGCAGTCATCGGTCATGATCGAGATTCCATCGTTCATCGCTTGCGATCCGGCCAACACGCAGGTCATCGCCCAGCTTCACGCCCGCGGCAACGTCCTGCTGCTGCATGGCCGCCCACCTTCATTGCTGCCGCGCGAGCTCCTGCCGTGTTTCAAGCATTCCATCGTCGATCTGGCCGATGATCGCCGCAAGAACGAGATGCCAGGCCAGGTCGAGTCCGGCATGGCGCGCCACATGGGCTTCATTCAGAGCAACGTGCGTACCGTGGCCGAGATGGAAAGCAGCTTCGCACGTGGGGCGCTGGCCATCCTGGGCTGGCCCATCGAGGAGGTGACCAGTGCGGCGGCATCCTCCGGCGGCCGAGCCGGGCAGCCGGACATGGCGGTGCTCGTCGAGCTGATCCGCCGCGTCGACGCCGGCGAAGACATCGACAAACTGGAAGCCGTGCTCAAGCGAGACCCCTCGCTGGCCTACCAGCTCATGCGCTACATCAACTCCCCGGCCTTTGGCCTGTCCGTGGAGATCGGCTCCTTCCGTCATGCCATCATGCTGCTGGGCTACAAGCGTCTCAAGCGCTGGCTGGCCCTGCTGCTGGCGACGGCCAGCAAGGACGCCAACATGCGTCCGGTCATGTACGCCTCGGTGCGCCGGGGCATCTTCATGGAGCAGCTCGTGGCTCACATGGGCGACGAAGAGATTCGTGGCGAGGTGTTCATTTGCGGCGTGTTCTCGCTGCTGGACAAGATCTTCCAGAAGCCATTCAGCGATCTGCTCCAGACCATCCCGGTGCCCGAGCGCGTCTACCAGGCCTTGGTCGACGGCGAAGGGCCGCACCATCCCTACCTGGAACTGGCCCGCGCCGTCGAGACCGAGACGGCCCCGGTCATCCATGAATGCGCCGACCCTTTGCTGCTGAGCCTGCAGGAAGTCAACCGCGCGGTGCTGGCCACGCTGACCATGGCCAACCAGCTCGACTGACGTTCCGGGGGGGCGTGGCCGGCCCCGGGTTTGCGCTGCCCCGGGGCTGGTCTACACTGAGGCCCACAAACGCCCCTGACGGTCGTCGGGCCCGGTCGCGCGCGGCCCACGCGCTGCGTCAGTCCCTGAGGGCCTGTGTCATCCCGTGCCCGCCTCGCCCGCCAACTCGATGAGTGCCGTCAACGCCGAGTCGCCGTCCGATCAGGCCCCCGACTTCGAGGATCAGCCCGATCCCAGCTTGTGGCTGGACGATGCCGGCCGCATCGAGTTCGCCAATCGCGCCGCACGGGAGCACTTGCGCACGGCCCCAGGGGCCATGGTGCACACCCTGGTGGGTGCGCTGGGATTGTCCGCCGTGCAGTGGGTGCTGGCGCAGCTCAGGCACGCGGGGCGTGCGGCGCCGGTCGAGGTGCCCCAGGCCTGGATGCTCGGGCCGCGGGTCATGGGCCCTGGCCGACGCCCCTGGCGCTTGACCCTGGCGCAGCAGCCTGGGCGCCGCTGGTGGCTGCGCCTGAGCCCGGCCCAGGCGCCCGAGGCGCCGGTGGGCGCGCCGTCGGAGCCCGAAGCGCTGCGCGAACTGCGGCGCATGTTTTGGGGGTCTCCCTTTCCAGTCATCGTGCAAGACGCGCAGCTGCGCATGGCCGATGTCAACCAGGCCTTCATCGACTACACCGGCTTCGCACGGGAGTACCTCATCGGTCTCGATCCGGTCGTGCTGTTGCACCCGCAGGATCGTGAGGCGCAACTCGAAGCGCGTCAGCAACTCGACCTGGCGCTGGAGGAGGGCGCCGATGCTCCCGCTTTCGCCCAGCATCGTTTGATCGATGCCAAAGGCCAGACGCGCTGGTACCGGGCCGTCACCCATGTGATTCGTGGCCTGGCTGGCAGTGCGCCTTGGCGCTTTTCGGTGCTGCAGGACTGCACCAGTGAAGTGCTCGCACGCGAGATGGCCGAGCGCTCGGCCGCCGAGCTCGGCCACTGGTTCGACCTGTCGCCGGTGGGCATGCTGCTTTTCGATGAGGATGGGCTCATCGTGCGCAGCAACCCGGCGCTGGTCCAACTCGTGGGGGAATTGCCGGGCTCGCTCACGCAGGTGCATCAGAGCCTCAGAGAGCTGCTGGGCTGGTACAGCGGTGGGCCACTGGCCGCGCTGCATCCGGGCAGCGCGCCGCTGCTGCGACATGGGTGGGTCGAACATCCCGATGGCGCGGAGCGCTCGCTGCGCGCCGTGGTGCGCTGCCTCGACAGCCATCAAGGACAGCGGCGTTTCATGTCGGTCATCGAAGACCGCACCGCCGAGGACGAGCTTGACCGGGCACAATCCCAGCTCGGCGCTCTGGTGGAGACGGCCCATGCGGGACTGGCGTTGTTCGATGACCAGCGAGGCCGCTTCCGCCCGGTCGGGGCGGCCGCCGCCGGTGAGGTGCTGCCCTCCAGCCAGCTCAAGGCCATCAGCCGAGAACTCGTGCGCTCCGACACCTTGGCCGAGTTCGATCGGGTGCAACACGCGCTGCGCCACGGCGAGCGGGCCGAGGCGCGCTATGCCATCGTCCATCCGGAGCTGGGGCTGCGCTGGCTGCTCACGCGCGTGGAGCCCCGGGTGCTCAGCTCAGGCAAGCGCAGCACCTCGGTGATCACGCTGGACGTGACCGAGCAGCACCAGGCCCAGCAGCGCAACGACCGCTTGCTGCGCGAGCTCACCACCATCCTCGAAAGCACCTCCGCCGGCATCGCCTATCTGCGTGGACAGACCTTGCTGCGCTACAACCGGCAGTTCGAGACCCTGCTCGGCCTGGAGGGGCACACCGCGGTCGATCCCCGCCTGGGAGAGCTGCTGCGCGACGCCGGCTTGGATCAAGACTTGGCGCTCGAAGCCTTGAACACGCTGGCGTCGGTGGGCCAGTTCGAAACCGAAATCCAGATCCGCCTGCCTGGGCGCGAGGCCCGCTGGTGTGCCCTGTCGATGCGCCGCATGGACAGCCCCGGCCCTGAACTCGAATCGATCGCGGTGCTATCGGACATCACCCGGCTCAAGACCCAGCAAATGGAGCTTGAAGCCGTGGTGCGCGACCGCGAGCTGATGTTCAGCCTGTCCGACGTGGGCATCGTGTTCCTGCGCCACGGTCGGGTGCAGCGGGCCAACGAAGGCTTCAGCCTGCTCAGTGGCTATCCCCTGGAAGAGCTCGAGCAACGCACCGAAGCCGAGCTCTTCGATGCACAGTGGGACCCACCGCAGCGGGAGCAGGCCGAGGCTCGCGCTTTGGCCGAGGGAGGGCACTGGACCGGCGAGCGCGTGCTGTGCCGCAAAGATGGGCGGCTGCAATGGGTGCAGGTGAGCAAGCGCCTGGTCGAACCCGGCCGGCCCGAAGGCGGGGTCATCGCCTCTTATGTCAACGTCGATGCCCGCCATCGCGCCGAGCAGGCCTTGGTGACCCAGGCCGAGCGCACGCGGGCCATTCTCGACTCGGTGTTCGTCGGCATCGTCACCGTGGGGTCGCATGGCATCGAGTGGATGAACCGCTCGGCGCGCCGAATGTTCGGCGGAGAGCTGGCCGATTTCCTGGGGCAGCCCATGAGCGTCGTGGCGCCGGAGGATCCGGCCCATCCTTTCCGTGACCAGGCCTTGCTGTCGCGATTGGACGAAGGACAGATCCACAACTTCGAATGCGAGGTCGCCGCACGGGACGGCCGCCGCTTCTGGGTGGTGGGCAATGCGGTGCTCACCGGTGCACATGCCTTGGGCGGGCGGGAGCTGACCTTCGCGTTGCTGGACATCGACCAGCGCCGCCAGGCCGAACGTCGCATCGCCCAGGCACGGGCTTCGCTGCAGCGCATCATCGAGCTGGCGCCTTTGGCCATCACCCTGCGCGACGCACGCACCCTGAAGATCTTGCAGATCAACCAGACGGCCGCCGACATCGCCGGGCGGCCCATCGAGGAATTGGTCGGCAGCACCCCTGAAGAGATCTACGGCCCGACCGAGGCGGCGCAGTTTCGTGCCGACATGCTGGAGGCCTTGCGTGCCGAGGGGGTCACGCACAAAGAGTACCGAGTGCGCGTGAAGGGGCAGCCCACGGTATGGGATGCGCGCTTCATGCCCTTGGCTCAGCCGGGTGAGCCGCCAGACCAGCTCCTGCTGGTGGCCACCAACGTGACCGAGCAGCGCGCTGCCGAGCAGGCCCGTCTGGAGGCGGCCATTGCCCAACGTGAATTGCTCGTCAAAGAGGTGCATCACCGCATCAAGAACAACCTGCAAGGGGTGGCCGGTTTGCTGCAGCAGATCGCGCAGCGCAAGCCCGAGATGGCCGGCCCGATCAGCGAGGTGGCTGGCCAAGTGCAGGCCATTGCGCATGTCTATGGCCTGCAAGTGGGCGCCAGCGGCCCGCTGCGACTGCGCAAGGTGGTGCAGGCCATCACCGGCTCCGTGCAGCGCACCTTCGACCGTGTCATCGTCTTGCAGGAGCAGGGCACCGGCATCGGCGAGTGGGTCTTGCCCGAGGCCGAATCCATCCCGATTGCGCTGTGCGTCAACGAATTGCTGACCAACGCCGTCAAACACAGCCCCGGAGGCGAGGTGCGCTGTATGCTCGAAGGCGAGCCCGACGCGGTCAGCATCACGGTGTGCAACCGCGGCCGGCTGCCTGAAGGCTTCACGCTCGAGCAGGTGCCCGCCGGCGTGTCGGGGCTGGGCCTCATTCGCGCGCTGTTGCCGCGGCGCAGCGCCCGCTTCGCATTGCAGTCCGACGCAGAAGACGGCGTGCGCGCCACGGTGCGCATCGTGCCTCCCGGCGCCACGCGGCAACCCGAGTGATCCCCGGCCGGAATTGGACGACAATACACAACCATGCAAACGCCGGGGGCCCTGCTTCCCGGAGTCCGATGCAGGTGGCGAGGCGCAGCGTGAAGAACAAAGGCAAGATCCTCGTGGTGGACGATGACCGGCTGGTGTTGGCCACGCTCACCCATGGACTGTCTCAGGCCGGGTATGAAGTCATCGATGCCGACAACGGCGACGATGCCATTTTGCTCGCCCGTCAGCATCGACCCGGGCTTGCCTTGCTCGACATCCGCATGGAGGGCAAGAGCGGCTTCGACGTGGCCGAATACCTGCGCACTTCGCTGCACACGCCGTTCATGTTCCTGTCGGCCTTCTCCGACGAAGCCACCCTGGAGAAGGTCAAGGCGCTGGGGGCCGTGGCCTACCTCGTCAAACCCTTGGACATTCGCCAGATCGTGCCGGCGGTGGAAGCCGCCTTCGCGCATCAGCAGTCGCGGCAGGGTGAGACCATGCGGCCGGCCAACGATCCTGGCGGCTCGGGGGACGACGAGATCCTGCAGCAACTCGTCGCGCTGGCCGTGGGCATTGCCATGCATCGCTTCTCGCTGGACCGCCGGCAGGCCCTGGAGCGACTGCGCCGCCAAGCACGACAAGACGGCTTGAGCCTGGAGGAGCAGGCCCGCCGCTTCGTCGAGGCCTTGGAAGTCCTCAGCGCCCCGGGCTGAGGGGGCCGCTGGGGCGAACCTCGCCCAACGTGAAATAAAACCGCGCACCGGCGCCCACTTCCGATTCGGCCCAAATCTGCCCGCCGTGGCGACGGATGATGCGCTGCACCGTGGCCAGCCCCACGCCGGTGCCGGGATAGTCAGTGGCGCTGTGCAGGCGTTGGAACACGCCGAACAGACGGTCGGCAAAGCGCATGTCGAAGCCCGCGCCATTGTCCTTCACGTGGTAAATCCAGCGCCCGTCTTGCTCCACGGCGCCGAATTCGATGCGGGCCTGCTCGGTGTGCATCGAATACTTCCACGCATTGCCCAGCAAATTCTCCAACACCACGCGCATCAGGGTCGGGTCGCCCTGCACGCTGAGACCCTCCTGGATCGATACCTCCACGCGCCGCTGCGGCGCCTGGCGGCGCAGATCTTCGACGATGTAATGCGCCAGCTGACTGAGGTTCACCGGTTGCGTCACCATGGGCTTGGCCGTCAGCTGCGACAGCGCCAGCAACGCATCGATCATGCCGTTCATGCGAGCCGCCGCACCCAGCACCCGGTCCAGGTGATCATGACCGATGCGATCCAGCGCCCGGGCGTAATCCTCTTTCAGGATCTTCGTGAAACCTTCGATCACGCGGATGGGCGCACGCAAATCGTGCGACACCGTGTAGCTGAACGACTCCAGCTCGCGCTGCACGGCCAGCCGTTCGGCCTGGGTGGCCTCGTCGGCCGTGGGCTGGGCCTCGGTGCATACCAGCAGCAGGGCCTTGCGCTGCGAGCCCCCATGTTCGAATGTGAAGGACTCCACGCGCATCTCCCAGCGGCGATCCGGGGACGGGGCAGGCGCGGCGTCGGCCTGTGGCGCCTCCTGCCCCAAGGCCTGCAACAAGGGCCCCAGCGGCCAGGTGCGCGCCTCGCGGGCGACTTGCACCACCTCGCGCCCGATCAGCAATGCCGCCGATTGCCCGATGCAGCGTGCAGCCCGCTCGTTGCAGTAGCGTATCCGGTAGGTGCTTGGCTCGTCTGCCACGGCTTCGGCCAGCACCACTGCGCTGGGCACGGCATCGAGCAGTTTGAGGCCGATTTGCCGGTCGAACTGCAGCTCCACCCGGGCCGACACATTGCGCGCCGTACCCTGGTAGCCCACGAATCGCCCTTGGGCGTCGAAGCGGGGGCGGCCGCTCAGCAGCCACAGGCTGATGTGCCCGTCGGCCTCGCGTCGGTGGGTGGGAAGCTCGTGAAAGGGGCGTTGCCCATCGAGCATGCGGCGGTGGGCCTGCCATGAGCCGGCGTCGCTGCCGAAGTCCTCCCACAGCGGACGGCCCAGGCGCTGCTCGAAATGCCAGTCCGAGGCCGCCGCTTGCGGCGGCGGGCGCAGGAGGGTCAGACAATGCTGGGCATCGGTTTCCCAATACCAAAACGGCAGCAGTTCGAGCAGCTCCCGAACCTGGGTGCGGGCCAGCGCCTGCGCCTGACGAGCCGCGTCGTCTCGCCGAATGAACCACCACGACACCCCGCCGAGCAGCACCAGGCCCAAGGCAAACACCAGCAGCAACACGTCGGAGCCGGCCACGGCTTGCCATCCCTCGGCCCAGGACGAGCGCATCCAGGCCGCCCCCAGCACGCTCAAGGCCAGCCAGGCCAGCGTCAGCGCTGCGCCCAGCCCGGCGGCCACCAGCAGATGAGCCCCTGCAAGGGACGAGGAGCCACCCCCCGTGGGGCGGTCGAGGCTGGGGGCAGGGGCTGCGGGCCTTTCGCTCATGCGACGCATTGTAAGGACGCGTGTTTGCCAACTCTTTCTCGTTTTTCCCCGTCGGGCTTGGCTTGCAGATGCCTCACAAGCCCCATGATCTTGCGCGAACGCGCCGCACCGCACACACGCCGAGACCGGCTCAAGTTCCCGCCAGCGGCGCCGAAGACCAGACGAGGACCCCGCACCGCCGTGGTGCGGCAGGATGTCGTAACCACATGATGATGTCTGCCCCTTCCCCCTTGCCGGCTGAATCCCTTGCGGCCGAGGCTGCGCTCGACCGCGGGGCTCGGGAGCGGGCCGTGGTGGACGCCGTGCTCGACGCCCCCGGGCTGGGCGCGGCGCTTCGCGCGGTGGGCTGCCGCCTGGCCGCGTTGTTCCAGGCCCGAGACTGGGCCGTGTGGCGTGTGGACGACTGGAACGGTCAGTGCGGACTGATCTACCCCTGGAGCGAAGACGCCCACCCAGCCCGCCACCATGTCGATCTGGACGCCATCACTACCGTGCGCCACGACGACCGGCAGGGCGGCTGCGCGATCGCCCGCCAAGCCCCGTGGTGGAGCCAAGACGCAGACCGCATCTGGGTGCCCGTTTGGGATGACCAGGCGCCCGCCGGCTTGCTCGAGCTGCGCGGCGCGCGCCTCACGGATGAAGCTGCCGATGGCACCTTGCTGAGGCTGGCGTGCCGCCAGCTCGGGCTGATGGCACGTGTGGAGGCCGCCACCGTCGGCTTGCAGCGCCGCACCGAGCAAATCGAGCGTGAACGGCGCTGGCTCGACGACCTCATCGAGCACTTGCCCGTCAGCCTGTTCGTGATAGATCCGCTGGACTTGCGTCTGATCCAAGTGAACCGGCAGGCCGAACGGGAGTTCGGGCTGCGGCGGGAAGATTTGATCGGCCGCCCCCCGGAGGACGCCTATGGTCGCCAGCTCGCGGCGATATTGCGGCCCTCGGTGCAGCGAGCCTTGGCCGGTCACGGGATGTGGATCGAGGAAGAGATCCTGTGGTCCACCCATCGGCGCGGCCAGCGCCATGTCGATGTGCGCTACATCACGCTGCGGCGCGACGACGGCACGCCCCATGCGCTGTTGGTGGTCGCGCGCGACGTGACCGACCGGCGCAAGGCCGAGCAGGCGTTGCTGGAATCCGAAGCGCGCTTCCGGGAATTGGTCGACACCCTGGAAGACCATGTCTTCATCACCACCCCGGACCGCAGCCACTTCGAGTATCTCAGCCCCCGGGTCTACCCTTTTTGGGGGCTGACGCCGCAGGAAGTGGTGAGCGATCCCGGCCGTGCCTGGGCCCATGTTCCCGAGGAGGACCGAGCGCTGTTGGCACGGTGCCGCCACAAGGAAGAAGCGCTGCAGCCCACCGATGTGGTGCACCGCGTGCGCCACCCCGAACGGGGCCTGCGCTGGCTGCGAACCCGCACCCGCAGCCAGCGCCGCGCCGATGGCAGCATTCGCGTCTACGGCATCAGCACCGATGTCACCGCAGAGCACGAGCGCGAGGCCGATTTGCAGCGCGCGCGCGATCTGGCCGAGGCCGCCAGCCAGGCCAAGAGCCAGTTCATGGCCAACATGAGCCATGAGATCCGCACGCCGATGAACGGCATCCTGGGCATGACGGAATTGCTGCTGGGCACTGCGCTGACGGACAAGCAGCGTCGCTTCGCCCAAGCGGTCTATCGCTCCGGCGAGAACCTGCTCGAAATCATCAACGACATTCTGGATTTCTCCCGCATCGAAGCGGGCAAGATGGAGTTGGCCACCTCGGATTTCGTGCTGCGTTCGGTGGTGGAGGACACCTTGGAGCTGCTGGCCCCGCGCGCCCACGACAAGCGTCTGGAGCTCAGCTTCCGTGAGGCCCCGGGCGTGCCCCCGCTGGTCCATGGCGATCCCCTGCGGCTGCGTCAGGTGCTCACCAATCTCGTGGCCAACGCGATCAAATTCACCGAGTCGGGCGAAGTGGTGGTGGAGGTGCGGTGCCATGAGACGCCGCAGGGCGCATCCAACGGGGCTGCCGACCAGCGGCGCGTGGAGCTGGAATTCCTCGTGCGCGACACGGGCATCGGCATCGAGCCCGAGGTGCTGCCGCGCTTGTTCAGTCCGTTCACCCAGGCCAACAGCAGCACCACCAAGCGCTACGGTGGCACCGGGCTGGGCCTGGCGATTTCCCGTCAGCTCGTCGAGCTGATGGGCGGACACATCGACGTGCACAGTGAACCCGGCCGCGGCTCGACCTTCCGCGTCCGCGTGCCCGTGGGCGTTTCGCCGTTTTCGAACGCGGCCGCCGAGCTCGATGCGCTGGACATGCCCAAACTGCGGGTGCTCGTCGTCGAGGATCACGAGACCAACCGCGAGGTGCTCGAACAGATGTTGAGCGCCTGGGGCTTGCAGGTGAGCGCGGCGGCAAGCGGCCAGGCCGGGCTGGACCTCGTCGAGCACGAGCACCGCGCCGGCCGGCGCTTCGACCTGGCGCTGGTGGACATGCAAATGCCCGGCCTCGACGGGGTGCAATTCGCCCGCTCATTGCGCCAGCACCCGGCCGGCACCGGCACCAAACTCATCCTGCTGTCATCGATGTCCTCGCCCGATGACGCGCGCTTGGCGCACGAAGCCGGCTTTCAGCGCTTCTTGACCAAGCCGGTGCGCAAGGTCGAGCTGCGCCAAGCGATTCTTGGCGTGTCGGCCACCCCGGCCCGTTCTCGCGCGCCCGAGGCTTGCTTCCCGCACCGCGTGCTCGTCGTCGAGGACAACCCCGTCAACCAAGAGGTCATCCAGCAAATGCTGCGTCGCCTGGGCTGCCAAGTCCACCTGGCGGCCTCGGGGCTGGAAGGCTTGCGCGCCTTGTGCGAACATCGCTTCGACCTCGTGCTCATGGACATCCAGATGCCCGGCATGGACGGCGTGGACACGCTGCGATGGTTCCGCAAGGGGCCCGGCGGGCGATTTGCGTTCCTCACGCCGCCGCACGTCCCGGTGGTGGCCGTCACGGCCAATGCGCTGGGCGGCGACCAGGAGCGATTCTTGGACCAGGGGTTCAACGACTATCTGTCCAAACCCTTCCGTCAGAACCAGCTGCTGGCCGTGCTGGCGCGCTGGCTGCCCGAAGCCGAGCCGCTGGCTGGTGTCGAAACCGCCCCCCCGACTCCGCCCCTTGTCGCCCCAGCCGTGGAGATTTCGATGCGCACTCCGGATCCCGATGTTTTCGACCCCCAGGCCGTGCAGCGCCTGCGCGAGCTCGATCCGAAGGGCGACAATCAACTGCTGGACCGATTGTTTCGCACCTTCGAAGCCTCGCTGCAGCGCCTCATCCCCCAAATGGTGGAAGCCCACCAAGCGCAAGATCTGGCGACAATCCGACTGACGGCCCACACACTGAAATCCTCGTGCGCCAGTGTGGGGGCCCTGAAGCTGTCGGCCCAGTGCGCCGAGATCGAGACCTTGATCCGAGGCGGCAGTGCCGAACCGCTGGAGGAACGAATCGCCGCCGTGCGTGAGGAATCCGACCGTGTGCTTGCCAGCCTGAGGGCCTATTTGCACCAAGCCTGATCCATGCCATGAGATCTTCCCCGTTCGCTGACGATGTCGATCTGGAGCAGCCTCAGGTGCTCCTGGTCGATGACGACGAGGTCAATCTGCTGCTGACCTCGATCGCCCTGCGTGAACGCGGGTTTGCCATCACCGAGGTGTCCAGCGGCGAAAAGGCGCTGCGCCTGCTGGCCGACTGGTCGCCCGATGTCATCGTGCTGGACGCCATCATGCCCGACATGGACGGCTTCCAGACCTGCCGGGAGCTGCGCGCCATGCCGGGGTTCCATGCCATTCCGGTGCTCATGCTCACCGGGCTGGACGACGACGCCTCCATCGCGCGTGCCTACGAGGCGGGCGCCACCGACTTTTTCGTCAAGTCCAACCAATGGAGCTTGCTGGCTGGCCGTCTGCGCTACTTGCTGCGCTCGGCCCGCACACGCCAGGCCTTGGAGCGCAGCAGGGCCCAGCTCGCGCGCGCGCAAGATCTGGCCCGCATGGGCAGCTTCGACTGGTACGTGGACAAAGGCGTCTTGAGTTTCTCGGTCGAAGGGCTGCGCGTTTTCGGCATGGGCCCCGGCGACACCCTGGGCATGCGCGACGTGCTGCACATGATTCCGCACGAGGAGCGCAAAGGCTTCTTGGCGATCTTGCGCGAGGTGCTGCGTCACAACACCGTGTTGTGCACCGACGTGCCCGTCCAACTCGCCGATGGCCGCCAGCGTGTCTTGCATGTCGAGGCCGAGCCCGAGTTCGATGAACATGGCAATCTCAGCCTCTACAACGGCATCGTTCAGGATGTCACCGACCGGCGCATCGCCGAGGACAAGATCAAGCATCTGGCCAACTTCGATTCCCTCACCGGCTTGCCCAACCGCCGGCAAATCATCTGGCGGGCCGAGCGGGCGATCGAGCATGCCAAGCAATTGCAGCTCCAGGTCGGCTTCTTGCTGATCGACCTGGACCGCTTCAAGATCATCAACGACACCTTAGGCCATGCCGCCGGCGACGAACTGTTGATCGAAGTGGCCAGGCGGCTGCGTGCCTGCGTGCGGCATTCCGACCAGGTCATCGACGCGCCGCTGGACGCCCTGGGTTCACGGGCCCACCGCACGCTGGAAGCCGTGGGCCGTTTGGGCGGCGACGAGTTCGTGGCCTTGCTGCCCGAAGTGGGGGGCGAGGCCGACGCCGAGCGCGTGGCCCTTCGCATCCTGGAAGCCCTGCGCGAGCCCGTGCTGGTGGGCGGACAGGAGTGCTTCGTCACGGCCAGCGTCGGCGTGGCCTTGTTCCCTCGCGATGGCACCACGGTGGCCGACCTGCAACGCAACGCCGACGTGGCCATGTATGCCGCCAAGAACCAAGGCCGCAATGCGTGCAGCCTGTATTCACCGCAGCTGGCAGGCATGGGCCGGGCCAAGCTGGAACTCGAGTCGGCCTTGCACAAAGCCCTCGAGCGTGGCGAGCTGGTGCTGCACTACCAGCCCAAGGTCGATGTGGCGGCGGGCACGCTGATCGGCGTGGAAGCGCTGATGCGCTGGCAGCGCGGCGATCGACTCATCTCACCGGCGGACTTCATCCCCCTGGCCGAGGAGACCGGTCTCATCGTCCCGATGAGTTACTGGGCCTTGCAAGAAGCCATTCGCCAGACGCGCTGCTGGCGCCAAGCGCTCGGCATGGACCTGCCCGTGGCCGTCAACCTGCCCAGCCGCATGTTTTTGCGCACCGACCTGGTCGAGAACATCCAGACCTCGTTGCAAGAACACCAAGCCAGCCCCAACTGCGTGCAACTCGAGATCACCGAGACCGGGCTGATGAAAGACCTGCAAAACGTCATGCCATCGTTGCGCCGGCTCAACCAGCTCGGCCTGGAGATCTCCATCGACGACTTCGGCACCGGCTATTCCTCGCTGGCCTACCTCACCACACTGCCCATCGGCGAACTCAAGATCGACCGATCTTTCGTGCGCGAGCTGGGCGTGCGTGCCGAAAGCGCCGCGGTGGTCACCGCCATCATCGCGCTGGCCCGCTCCCTGGACTTGCGGGTGATCGCCGAAGGCGTCGAAAACAGGCTCCAGATGGAAGTCCTCAGCCGCCTGGGCTGCAGCACCATGCAGGGTTTTCTCTTCAGTCGCCCTTTGCCGGCGGCCGAGCTCGAACAATGGTTGCGTCAGACCGTGCTGCCGCGCCGGGCGGTCTGGATGCAGCCGCTCGAGTCCTCCGAGGCGGCCGCTGGCCGGTCCGGGTCGACCCGGGTGGCCTCGTAAAGCCTGCCGTCCATGAGCTCCTTGCCGTCTTCTCCCGATTCGCGTTCTCCTGCAGGCGCCACCCAGCCGGCCCCGCTGGGATCGGTCCAGACACCGGCCCAAATCGCCAAAGCGGCCCTGCGTCGCCTGGCGCTGAACCGGCTGGAGCCCACCCCCGAAAACTACCTGCGAGCCTACCGCGCCGAAGCCGGAGAATCCCCCGACGCCTTGGTCCTGCCGCCGGCGGTGCAGCGCCTCATCGAGCAGCTGGCCCAGCGCCTACACGCCGATCCTGCCCCGCTGCTGGAGGCCCTGGCCCGCGGTCGCCATGAGCAGGCCGAACGCTGGCTGGCCGATGTTCCGGAAGGTGCCGGTGGCGATGCCCAGGTCTGGGCCAGCCTGATCCAGCGCCTGGTCAAAGGCGTGGAGCGTGGCGGCCGGCTGTGGACCAGCGCCCGCAAGAAAGAAAGCTTGCAACGGGTGCTGGCCGCCAGCCGTGGCGATCCGGCGCGCCTGCGGCAGCGCCTGCAGCACCTCGTGGCGACCTGGGACAGCGATGCGCCTGCGGAGTCCCCGGTGCTGGCCGACGACCCGGTGCTGGCCGATGCACTGGCCGGCGGCGCAGCGACGCCGACCCAGCCGGCGCCCCTGGACGACCCCCTGCTGGCCGGCTTGCCGCAGCCCGCGCAGGGCCTGGACCGGTCTTGGGGCGAGGTCGTGGCCGATCTGGCGCAGGCCATCACCGAGGCCCTGCCCGAAGACGACCCGCGCTGCATGCGCCTGCGCGCCCGGCTGGCCGATCTGTTGGCCCCCTTGGCGACCCAGCCCGACGAAGACCTGGCCGAAGACTGGCGCGGCTGGGCTGCTGATGCCAAGCGCTTGCTGAGTCATCGCGCCCACCTCACCGACCAGCTGCGAGGCCTGTGTGACGAACTCAGTGCCAGCCTGGGCGAGCTGGCCGAAGACGGCAGCTGGGTACAAGGGCAAGCCGCTTTGATGCGCGAGCATCTGCGCGCGGGGCTCACCGCGCGCAGCGTGCGTTCGGTCAGCCACCTGCTGCATGCCGCTCGCAGTCGCCAAGGCGAGATCAAAGCCGAGCGCGCGCGTTCGCGCGACATGATCAAACAGCTCATCAACAGCATGGTCCAGCGCATTGGTGAGCTCGGGGCCCACACCGGGCGCTTCCAGGACCGCATGGACCGCTACGTGCAGGTCATCGAACAGGCCGACACCCTGGAAAGCTTGGCCAGCGTCGTCAAAGAGCTGGTCGAAGACACCCGCAACGTGCAGACCGCGGTGCACGACACGCACGAACAGTTGCGCAGCGAACACGCTCAGGCCGAGGCCTTGCAGCAGCGCGTGCGTGAACTGGAGGCCGAGTTGCAGCGTCTGTCGGCCGAGGTCTCCACCGACCCGCTGACCGAGGTCGCCAACCGCCGCGGGCTCATCCAAGCCTTCGAGGTCGAGCAGGCACGCCTACAGCGGCAAGGCGGCGAACTCGCCATCGGCTTGCTCGACATCGACAACTTCAAAAAGCTCAACGACACCCTGGGCCACCAAACCGGCGATGAAGCGCTCAAGTTTCTGGCAGCACATGTCAAGCAGGCGCTGCGGCCCATGGACACCGTGGCGCGGTATGGCGGCGAGGAATTCGTCGTGTTGCTGCCGCAAACCACCGCCGAGGAAGCTCGTGTCGTGCTCACGCGGCTGCAGCGCACACTGTCGGCCAATTTCTTCATGCATGACCAACGTCAGGTGTTCGTCACCTTCTCGGCGGGGGTGACCGTCTTTCGCCCGGGCGAGCGTCTCGAAGAAGCCCTGGACCGCGCGGACGAGGCGCTTTACGAGGCCAAGCGCACGGGCAAGAACCGCACCTGCGTGGCTTGAGATGCGGCCCAGACGGCCCAGCCATGCGCGCTGGCGGCTGAGCGGCTAGCTTTGGCGGAAGCGGTGAGATTCGAACTCACGAACCCTTGCGGGTTGCCGGTTTTCAAGACCGGTGCAATCGACCACTCTGCCACGCTTCCAAAATTCGCTGAATCTTCACTGAAGTGCCGGCTTTGGTCGGCGCTCACATCGCTGCGCGATATGGGCACCGCCCCAAGTCCCTGCGGGACTTGACCAAGACCGGTGCAATCGACCACTCTGCCACGCTTCCAAAATTCGCTGTATCTTCAATGAATTGCCGGTTTTGGTCGGCGCTCACATCGCTGCGCGATATGGGCACCGCCCCAAGTCCCTGCGGGACTTGATCCCCGTCAAGCCCCTGTCATCGTCTTGCACCGACGATGATGCCAAAGTCCGAAGTTTACCTGCCTCATGGCGCCGCAGCCGGCCGCGGGGGCTTGAAACGGCAGCGGGTTGCCGTCACTTGACAGGCATTCGGGAGTCATGCCGATGGCGCAGTTCAAAGATTACTACCAGGTCCTGGGCGTGCCACGCGATGCCACGGCCGATCAAATCAAGCAGGCCTACCGGCGCCTGGCACGCAAATACCATCCGGACGTCAGCCGCGAGCCGGATGCCGCGACACGCATGAGCGAAGTCAATGAAGCTTATGCCGTGCTGTCCGACCCGCAGCGCCGCGCCGCCTATGATGCCGTGGGCGCGGGCCGCCGTGCTGGTGAGCCCTTCACCCCGCCGCCCGATTGGGATGCGGGCTTCGAATTCAGCCCCGACAGCTTCGAAGAAGTCGATCTGCACGATGTCAGCGACTTCTTTGCCGAGTTGTTCGGTCGCATGGGCGCGCGCAGCCGGGCTGCCGGCGCGCGGGCCTCGGTCGGCCGGGGCGAGGATCACCATGCCCGCATCGTGCTCGATTTGGCCGATGCCTGGCTGGGCGCCCAGAAGGAAATCACCCTGCGCAGCCCCCAGGTCGATGCCGACGGCCGCGTGCGCTTGACGACCCGCACCTTGCAGGTGCAGATTCCGCGCGGCGTGCGGCCAGGGCAGTTGATCCGGCTGGCCGGCCAAGGCGGGGCCGGGCCCGGGGCAGCGGCGCCGGGCGACTTGTACCTGGAAGTGCAGTTCCGTCCCGACCCGCGCTTCCGCCTGGATGGCAACACCCTGATCACCGAGCTGCCCGTGGCTCCGTGGGAAGCGGCGCTTGGCGCGGTGGTGCCCTTGAGCCTGCCCGGGGGACAGACCTTGCGGGTGCGGGTGCCTGCCGGCGCGCAAAGCGGTCAGCACCTCACCGTCCGGGGCCAGGGGTTGCCCAGTCAACCGCCCGGCGATCTCGAGTTGATCGTGCGCGTGATCCTGCCCAGCGCCCACCACCCGAAGGCGCGAGAGCTGTATGAGCAAATGGCGGCCGCTTTGCCGCAGTTCGATGCGCGTCGGCAGGCGGCGGCCGATGCCGAGTCTGGAGGTGCCCGCTCATGACCCGCTTGGTTTCGACCCTCGCAGGCGATCAGACCTTGCTCGACCTGCAGGCCCTGTGCCGTTGCGCCCTGGTCAGCCCCGAATGGGTGCTGGAGCGGGTGCGCGCTGGCTTGATCGCGCCGTGCAGTGCCGATGGCGAGTCGGCCTGGCGTTTCGATGCAGCCGCGCTGCGCCGTGTGCGCTACATGGTGCATCTGGAGCGGCATTTCGATGCCGTGCCGGAGTTGGCGGCCCTGGTGGCGGACATGCATGAAGAAATCGAGGCGCTGCGCAGTCAGCTGGCCCGTTTCGTGGGTTGACGAGCCGTCCTTCGTGAGGAGCAGACCATGGCGATGAAATCCCCCGATGCGCAAACCCGCTGGAATGTGGGCTACTGGTTGCTGGCGCTGCTGGCGCTTTTGTCGCTGCAAAACCTGTGGCAAAGCCAGCGCTTGGTCGAGCCGGTGCCCTACAGCGAATTCGAGCGTGCGCTGGCCGAAGGCCGCGTGGCCGAGGTGGTGGTCGGTGAAACCACGCTGACGGGCAAGCTCAAGAACCCCGAGCCGCGCGGCACGAGCGTCATCGTGGCCAACCGGGTCGAGCCCGCGCTGGCCGAGCGCTTGTCGCAATATGGCGTGCCTTACACCCGGGTGGTCGAGAGCACCTTCTTGCGCGATTTGCTGTCCTGGGTCGTGCCGGCCTTGGTGTTCTTCGGCGTGTGGTTCTTCCTGGTGCGCCGCTTCGCCGAAAAGCAGGGCATGGGCGGCTTCATGAGCATCGGCAAAAGCCGCGCGAAGATCTACGTCGAAAAAGACACGGGCGTGACCTTTGCCGATGTGGCCGGGGTGGATGAGGCCAAGGCCGAGCTGCAGGAAATCGTCGCCTTCTTGAAAGACCCGCAAGGGCAAGGCCGGCTGGGTGCGCGCAGCCCCAAAGGCGTGCTGCTGGTGGGCCCACCGGGCACAGGCAAGACCTTGCTGGCCAAGGCCGTGGCCGGTGAAGCCGGGGTGCCCTTCTTCAGCATTTCGGGCTCTGAGTTCGTCGAAATGTTCGTCGGTGTGGGCGCAGCACGCGTGCGCGACCTGTTCGAGCAGGCCCGTGCGAAGGCGCCGGCCATCATCTTCATCGATGAGCTCGATGCCCTGGGCCGAGCCCGGGGGGCGGCCGGCGCCGTCGGCGGGCATGACGAGCGTGAGCAGACGCTCAACCAGCTGCTGGTCGAGCTCGACGGCTTTGACTCCACCTCCGGCCTCGTGCTCTTGGCTGCGACCAACCGCCCCGAGATTCTCGATCCCGCGTTGCTGCGAGCCGGGCGCTTCGACCGCCAGGTGCTGGTGGACCGACCGGACAAGGCCGGCCGTGTGCAGATTCTGAAGGTGCACGTCAAGAAGATCCGCCTGTCGCCACAGACGGACCTGGAGCAAATCGCCGCGCTGACCACCGGCTTTTCCGGGGCGGACTTGGCCAATCTGTGCAACGAGGCGGCTTTGGCCGCCACCCGGCGGGGTGCTGCCGAGGTGGAGCTGCAGGACTTCACCGTGGCCATCGAGCGCATCGTCGCTGGCTTGGAAAAGAAAAATCGCGTGCTCAACCCACGCGAGCGCGAGATCGTCGCCTACCACGAAATGGGCCATGCGCTGGTGGCGCTGTCCCTGCCCGGGACCGACACCGTGCACAAGGTCTCGATCATCCCGCGTGGCATCGGCGCGCTGGGCTACACCATCCAACGCCCCACCGAGGACCGTTTCCTGATGACGCGAGAAGAGCTCGAACACAAGCTGATGGTGTTGCTCGGGGGGCGGGCGGCCGAAAAACTGGTGTTCGATCACTGGTCCACCGGTGCGGCCGACGATCTGGCGCGCGTGACCGACATCGCGCGCGACATGGTCACGCGCTACGGCATGGTCGAGGGCCTGGGGCATGTGGCCTATGACGCCCAGCCCACGCGGTTCCTGGAGGTGCCCGGCGCGCTGCAGCCGGCGCGGCACATCAGCCCGGACACCCAGCACCGCATCGATGAAGCCGTGCGCGAGATCGTCACGCGCGCTTTCGATCGTGCCTTGGAGCTGCTGCGCTCGCACCGCGATGTGCTCGAGCGCGGGGCTCGCGAGTTGCTGGCGCGCGAGACGCTGGACGAGGCGGCCTTGCAGGAATTGACCCAGTCCTTGCGTCCGGTGCAGGCCCCGCAGGCGGCGTCGAGCGCTGCGTGAACCTCAGCGGCCCGGTACTTGGGCTTGGGCGCATGCGACTTGGGTCACCTCGCGCCGCCCCCCGTCGATGCGCACGGCGGTCAAGCATCCGCCCCACACACAACCGGTGTCGATGGCCAGCAAGTCCGGTCGATTGATCAGCCCCAAGGTCGACCAATGGCCAAAAGCCACGGGCGTGCCGGCCGTGCGTCGGCCCGGTACCTCGAACCACGGATAGTAGCCCGCCGGCGCGGCCTCCAAACCCTCTTTCGTGGTGAACTCCAAACAACCCTCGGCGCTGCAATAGCGAATGCGTGTCAGGGTGTTGACCACGAAGCGCAAGCGATCATGCCCCTGCAAATCGTCTTGCCAGCACGCGGGTTCGTTGCCGTACATCACTTGTAGGAATTCGCCCAGGGCCTCACTGCGCAGATGCGTTTCGACTTCGGCGGCCAGTCTCAGGGTTTGGGCCGCGTCCCACTGAGGCACCACACCGGCGTGCACCATCAACCAGCCGTGCGCCTGCACGGCCAGGCGCTGCTGGCGCAGCCACTCGATCCACTGCTCGCGCTGTGCCGAACCCAGGATCGGCGCCAGCGTGTCGCTGCGATGGGGCCGACGCACGCCATGCGCGACGGCCAGCAAATGCAAGTCGTGATTGCCCAGCAAACAAGTGGCCGAGTCGCCGAAAGACACCAGGCGCTGCAGCACCTGCAACGAAGACGGACCCCGGTTGACCAAATCGCCCAGCAGGTACAACTGGTCGCGTGAGGGGGAAAACCCGAGCTCGGCCAGCAGGCGATCCAGTGCGTCGCAACAGCCTTGCAAGTCTCCGATGAGATAGATCATGGCTGCGATTCTGCTACGCTTGCCCGTCCGAATAGACCACTTTCCCCGCGCCGGCGAGGCGCGGGGCGCTGCATGGACGTTGCGATACTGATCTTCCTCATCGTGCTCAACGGTGCATTTGCGATGTCGGAAATGGCGTTGACCGCCGCACGCAAAGCCCGCCTCCAAGTGCTGGTGGAAAACGGCGCGGCAGGGGCCTCGGCCGCCATGGCGCTGCACGACAACCCCACCAAGTTTCTCTCCACGGTACAGATCGGCATCACCTCGATCGGCATCCTCAACGGCATCGTCGGTGAGGCGGCCTTCGCCGCGCCCTTGGCCGAATGGATGATGCATGTGTGGAACCTGCAGGCCACGGTGGCCAGCGTGGTGTCCACGGGCATCGTGGTGGTCATCATCACCTTCTTGACCATCATCTTCGGCGAGCTGGTGCCCAAGCGCCTGGGACAAATGTACCCCGAGACCGTGGCACGTTTGGTGGCCCGCCCGATGGAGTGGTTGTCATTGGCCGCGCGTCCCTTCGTGGTGCTGTTGTCCTGGGCCACGGCCACGGTGCTGCGCTTGCTGGGCATCACCGACCAACCCCACCGCGGCGTCACCGAGGAGGAGATCGCTGCCAGTTTGGAAGAAGGCGTCGATGCCGGCGTCATCGAAGCGCACGAGCATCAAATGGTGCGCAATGTCTTCCGCCTCGACGAGCGACCGATCAGCTCGATGATGATCCCGCGCGGTGACATCGTTTGGCTCGATGCCCAGGCGCCGGTGGAGCAGGCCCTGGCCACCATCGCCCAGGCCGAGCATTCCCGCTATCCCGTGTGCCGCGGTGGGTTGGACGACGTGCTGGGCGTGGTCACCGCCCGGCAGTTGCTGCAGCAGATGGCCCAGGGGCGGGAGATCCGCCTGACCGAAAACCTGCAAGCGCCGGTGTTCGTGCCAGAAACGCTCACGGGGATGGAGCTGCTCGAGAGCTTTCGGGCCTCGAGCATGCAAATGGTGTTCGTGGTCGACGAGTACGGTGAGGTCCAAGGCGTGATCACCTTGCAAGACGTGCTGGAGGCCATCACCGGGGAATTCCACACCGCCGAGCCGGACGAGGCCTGGGCGGTCCCGCGCGAGGACGGCTCATGGTTGATCGATGGCCTCATTCCGGTGCCGGAACTGAAAGACCGATTGGGCTTGAAAGACCTGCCCGAAGAGGACCGCGGCCGCTACAACACCCTGGCCGGCATGGTGATGCTGCTGCTCGGGCGCCTGCCGCAGGTCACCGACACGGTGCAATGGGGAGGCTGGCGCTTCGAAGTGGTCGATATGGATGGCAAGCGCATCGACAAGGTGCTGGCCACCCGCCTGCCCGAAGACAGCGGGCCCGCCGAGGTCTTTGGCACGCAGCCGCGCCGTCAAGGGTGACCAGAGGGGGCTCGTGCATCGGGCGTGCCTGTCGTGGGGGCCACTCTGATGTGGCCCCATCAACACGGGCCCCATCAACGCAGGCCCCAAAAAGAACCGGGGCCCGATCTCACGTCGGGCCCCGGTTCGACGAAGGGCTCTTGGGGATGGCGATGTTGTAAGCCGATTTGGTGCCGGTGACCGGATTCGAACTGGTGACCTTCGCATTACGAATGCGCTGCTCTACCAACTGAGCTACACCGGCAGCAAAGAACGCAATTCTAGCAAGAATCGCAGACTGCAGGTCAAGCGCCGCCGGCTTCCCGATGGTAGGCGGTCACACGCTCGACCTCGTTCTTCGACCCCAGGATCACGCTGACGCGCTCGTGCAGCTTGCTGGGCTGGATGTCCAGGATGCGCTGCTGCCCATTGGTGGCGGCCCCGCCGGCTTGCTCGACGATGAAGCTCATCGGGTTGGCCTCGTACATCAGGCGCAGCTTGCCGGGCTTGTCGGGCTCGCGCTTGTCCCAGGGGTACATGAAAATGCCGCCGCGGGTGAGGATGCGGTGCACGTCGGCCACCATCGAGGCCACCCAGCGCATGTTGAAGTCCTTGCCACGCGGGCCGTCCTTGCCGGCCAGGCATTCGTCGATGTAACGCCTCACCGGTGGGGCCCAGTGGCGCATGTTGCTCATGTTGATCGCGAATTCCTTGGTGTCCTCCGGGATCGTCACCCCGTCCTGGGTGAGCACCCAAGAGCCCTGCTCGCGATCGAGGGTGAACATGGCCACGCCATCGCCCACGGTGAGCACCAGCGTGGTCTGCGGACCGTAGATGCAGTAGCCGGCGGCGGCCTGCTTGGAGCCTGGCTGCAAGAAGTCTTGCTCGCTCACGCCGGCATGGTCATCCGGCTTCTTCAGCACCGAGAAAATGGTGCCGATGCTCACGTTGACGTCGATGTTGGACGATCCATCCAGCGGATCGAACAGCAACAGGTACTCCCCTTGCGGAAATCGATTCGGCACCACGTAAATGCCGTCCATTTCCTCCGAGGCCATGGCCGCCAGGTGACCGCCCCATTCATTGGCTTCGATCAGCACCTCGTTGCAGATCACATCGAGCTTTTTCTGCACTTCGCCCTGCACGTTCTCGGTGCCGGCGCTGCCCAGCACGTCGCCCAGCGCCCCTTTGTTGACGCTGATGGCGATGCGCTTGCAGGCTCGCGCCACGACCTCGATGAGCAGGCGCAGCTGGGCTGGGATGTGGCCATGCATGCGCTGCTGCTCGATCAGGTATTGAGTCAGGCTGATTCTCTTGCCCATGTCGTGTCCTCGAGGTGTCTTGCCATCAATCGGCCAGGGCGCGGGTGACGATTTCGCGCACGTCTTTGCTCAACTCGGCTTTGGCCGCCACGCGGGCGATGGCCTCGCGCGCGGCGCTGCGATAGGGTTCGGCCAACTGCTTCCAACGATCCATGGCCCGGGCCACGCGAGCGGCCAGTTGTGGGTTGATGGGATCGAGCTCCAGCACACGGTCGGCCCAGAACACATAGCCGGCCGCATCGGTGCGATGGAAGGCGGCCGGGTTCATGAAGCACAGCGCAGTGATCAGGCTGCGCGCCCGGTTGGGATTGCGCAGCGAGAAGTCCGGATGCGACAACAAGGCCCGGCAGCGTGCGAAGACGCGGCCGTCCTTCTCGCTGGCCGAGGCTTGCAGTGCGAACCATTTGTCGATCACCAGCGCTTCGTGGCGGAACATCGCGTGGAAGCGTTCCAGCGCCGCCGGGGCCAATTCGGCATGGCTGTTGACCAGGGCATTGAGCGCGCCCAGGCGGTCGGTCATGTTGGTGGCATCCTTGAAGCGCTGATAGGTCCGCCCCGGCCACACCGGATCGCCCGTCTGGGCCGCGGCCAGGCAAAGATGGGCCAGCGCCAGATTGGCCAAGGCGCGACGTCCGGCCGACACCGGATCGGGGCTGTAGCCGCCGCGCACCTGATGGGTCTCGTAAGCCCATTCCCAATCACGCTGCAGCGCCAGAGCCAGTTGCAGCCGGGCCGCTTCGCGCACGGCGTGGATGCGCTGCGGATCGACTTCGTCGAGCTGTTCGGCCAGATAGCCTTCGCTGGGCAGCGTCAGCACCAGTTCCTTGAAGGCGGCATCGAGCCCGGGGTGGCGCAGCACACCACGCATCGCTTCGATGAAGGCCGCATCCAGATGCAGCATCTGACCGCTGCGAATGGCGCCCAACATCCGGTTCATTGCCAGGCGTTGGCCAGCTTCCCAGCGGTTGAAGGCATCCGCATCATGGTTCAGCAGATGCAGCAAATCGGCATCGCTGAGTCCGTCGTCCAACAGCACGGGCGCGGAAAATCCACGCAGCAACGACGGCACCGGTGCGGCGTCCACGCCCACGAACTCGAACAGCTGGCGCGCTTGGTGCAGCACGAGCACACGCTCGGTCCCCACCGGGGCGTCTTCGCCGGCCAGCTGCAGCGGCAAGGGCTCACCGCCAGGGCCGATCAAACCCATGCTCACGGGGATCACCCAGGGTTGCTTGTCCGGCTGCCCAGGTGAGGGCAGACCCTGCTGGGACAGCTCCAGCGTGTAGGTGCGGGCATCGGGGTCGTAACGACCACGTGCGCGCAGGCGGGGCGTGCCAGCCTGGCTGTACCAGCGCTTGAACGCCTCCAGGTGCGTTGCCAGCATGCTGCCGGGGTTGGCATCGGCAATGGCCTGCGCGAAGTCGTCGCAGGTGACGGCCTGGCCGTCATGGCGCTGGACGTACAGCGTCATTCCCCGCGCGAACCCCTCGCGCCCGACCAGGGTTTGCATCATGCGCACCACCTCGGCGCCTTTGTCATAGACCGTGGCGGTGTAGAAGTTATTGATCTCGACATAACTGTCGGGTCGCACCGGGTGGGCCATCGGGCCCGCATCCTCGGGGAACTGGTGTTGGCGCAAGGTGCGCACATCCTCGATGCGCTTGACGGCCCGGGCGCTGGGGCTGTGCGCCACCAAGTCCTGGCTGAACTCTTGGTCGCGAAAGACGGTCAGGCCCTCTTTGAGCGAGAGTTGGAACCAATCCCGGCAGGTGATGCGGTTGCCCGTCCAGTTGTGGAAGTATTCATGTCCCACCACGCTTTCGATGCCGGCGTAATCCGCATCGGTGGCCGTGGCCGGGTTGGCCAGCACGTACTTGGTGTTGAAGATGTTGAGGCCCTTGTTTTCCATGGCCCCCATGTTGAAGTCGCTCACGGCCACGATCATGAAGCGGTCGAGGTCGAGCGACAGGCCAAAGCGGGCTTCATCCCAGGCCACCGCCGCGATGAGCGAGTTCATCGCGTGCTCGGTCTTGTCCAGATCGCCGGCGCGCACATACACCTGCAACAAATGCTCGCGGCCCGAGCGGGAACGGATCCGTTGTTCACGGCACACGAGCTTGGCGGCCACCAGCGCAAACAGGTAGCTGGGCTTGGGATGGGGGTCGACCCACTTCGCATAGTGCTTGCCGCCCTCGAGCCGGCCTTGCTCGACGAGGTTGCCGTTGGACAGCAGCACCGGGTACTTCTCGGCATCGGCCTTGATCGTGACGTTGAAGGTGGCCATCACGTCCGGGCGGTCGAGGTAGTAGGTGATGCGGCGGAAGCCTTCGGCCTCGCACTGAGTGAAAAAGCCGCCACCCGAGGTGTATAGGCCCGACAGCTGAGTGTTCTTCTCGGGGGCGCAGGTGGTGCGCACCTCCAGCGTGAACGGCTCCTCAGGCAGGTTCTCGATCACCAGCTGCTGCTGCTCGACACGGAAGGACACCGATTCACCATTGACCAACACCCGGGTCAGGTTGAGATCTTCGCCATCCAGCCGCAGCGGCTGGCCTGGGGCGGCCGCGGCATTGCGTTCGATGTGCATCCGGTTGACCACCAGCGTCTTGGCCGGGTCGAGATCGAAGCTGAGGTCGACGTTGCGGATCCAATAAGCCGGCGCGGTGTAATCCTCGCGCCGGATCAGGGGGGAGCTGCCTTCGCGCATGGTCCGGCTCCTTAGATGCCTTGCTTGAGGCTGGCCTCGATGAACGCATCCAGGTCGCCATCGAGCACTTTTTGGGTGTTGGAGATTTCCACGTTGGTGCGCAAATCCTTGATGCGGCTTTGGTCGAGCACGTAGGAGCGGATCTGGTGCCCCCAGCCCACGTCGGTCTTGCTGTCTTCGAGCTTTTGCTGCTCGGCCATGCGCTTGCGCATCTCGTGTTCGTACAAGCGCGCGCGCAGCATGCGCCAGGCTTCTTCGCGGTTGCTGTGTTGGCTACGACTGGTCTGGCACTGCACCACGATTCCGGTGGGAATGTGTGTCAGGCGCACGGCCGAATCGGTTTTGTTGATGTGCTGCCCCCCGGCGCCGCTGGCTCGGAAGGTGTCGGTGCGCACATCGGCAGGGTTGATCTCGACCTCGATCGAATCGTCCACCTCGGGGTAGACGAACACGCTGGCAAAGGACGTGTGGCGACCGCCGGATGAATCGAACGGGCTCTTGCGCACCAATCGGTGCACGCCGGTTTCGGTGCGCAGGTAGCCAAAAGCATAGTCCCCCTCCACCTTGATCGTGGCGCTCTTGATGCCCGCCACATCCCCGGGAGACTCCTCCAACACCTCGGCCTTGAAACCCTTGCGCTCACAGTAGCGCAAATACTGGCGCAGCAACATGCTGGCCCAGTCGCAGGCTTCCGTGCCGCCGGCGCCGGCCTGGATGTCGATGAAGCAGTTGTTCGGGTCGGCCGGGTTGCTGAACATGCGCCGGAACTCCAGCTGCTCGACCTCGCGGGCCAGTGCCGCCGCTTCGGCCTCGATGGCCTGCAAGCCATCGAGGTCGTTCTCGGCGCGACTCATTTCGTAGAGCTCGAGGTTGTCGGCCAGCTCGCGCTCCAGCCGGGCGATCGTGTCAACCACGGCTTCCAGCGACTTCTTCTCTCGACCCAATTCCTGAGCCCGCTTGGGATCGTTCCAGACGGCCGGGTCTTCCAGGGCGGCGTTGACCTCGCTCAGGCGGATGGACTTTTGGTCCCAGTCAAAGATACCTCCGTAGCTCGCTGGTGCGCTCGCGCAGGTCTTCCAACGTGGTGCCGATGAGGTTGATGCGTTCTGCTTCCATGATGCTGTCCTTGTTCGTGGGCGGCGGCCAAAATCTCGCCGCGCAGCATGTGCTGCGAAAAGAAGCATTTTCGCATGGGCTCAGCGCAGGAAGGCCTCGAGATGGGCCGCCAGCGCCTCGGGTTGGTCGTGATGCAGCATGTGGCCGGCCGGCGAAAGCACGCGGCGCTGCAGCTGCCTGACCACCTGGAGCCGCTCCTCGAACTCGGCGCGCGAATAGCGCTGCCCCCACCAGCGGGCCATGTCGGTGCGGTCGCCTTCCACCCACAACACTGGCGCCGTGATGGCGGCCCAGCAGGCCAAGGCTTCTTCCTTGCGGTAGAGCACCGCATGACGTCGTTTGTGTGCCGGGTCGGCGAGGATCTCCCACCAACCATCGTCGCGCTGGCGCGCCCAGTGCGGGGCCAGCCAGGCGGCCAATTCGGGGCGCAGCAATGGATTGTTGCGACGCAGGCGCTGGGCCACGGCCTCCAGGCTGGGGTAGGGGTGCAAGCTCTGCGGCATCTTCAGCTCATCCAGCCAGGCGGCATAGTGCTTGGGCGCGTGGTCGGGCTGGCTGGCGGGCAGGCCGAAGCCTTCGAGGTTGACGAGCCGGCGGATGCGTTGCGGGCGAATCCCCGCATAGAGCATGGCCACATTGCCCCCCATGCTGTGGCCCAGCAGGTCCACCTGCTGTCCGGGCAACAGCTCGTCGAGCAGGGCGTCCAGATCGCCCAGGTAGTCGGCAAACCAGTAGCTGTCGGACGAAGCGGCCTGACTGAGCCCGAAGCCACGCCAGTCGGGGGCGAGCACGTAGCGCGGCGAGACCATCGCATCGACCACGAACTGGAAGGAGGCTCCCACGTCCATCCAACCATGCAGCATCACCAGCGCCGGGGATTCTGGCCTCACCCACTCGGGCGAGCCCCAGCGGCGCACGTGATAGCGCAGGCCCCGGATGGTGAGGAAGGTCGACTCCGATGGCCGGCGCACGACATAGGGATGGCTGCCATCGGCCGGGACCATGACCCCACTCACTCCAAAGCTTGGGCGCGCACCATGCTGGCGTACAACCCGTTGCGCTGCATCAAGTCATCATGCCGTCCGGATTCGAGCACCCGACCCTCGGCCAACACATAAATGATGTCTGCATTGCGCACCGTGCTGAGCCGGTGGGCGATCAAGATCAAGGTCTTTTCGCCGTGCCACTGTTCGATGGACTGCTGGACGATGCGTTCCGACTCGGTATCCAGCGCCGAAGTGGCTTCGTCGAAGACCCAGATGCGGGCGTTTTTGTACAGCGCTCGGGCAATGGCCAAACGTTGACGCTGTCCGCCGGACAGCTTGCTGCCGTTGGTGCCAATCGTGGCCTGGAGCCCTTCGGGTTGCGCCTGAACGAAGTCCCAGAGATTGGCAGCCCGCAAAGCGGCTTCGATGCGTGCGGGATCCTTCGGCTGGGCGTAGGCCACGTTGTCGGCGATCGGGCCGTCGAAGAGCACGATGTCTTGCGACACCACGGCAAACTGGCGGCGCAAGGACACTTTGCGGACGTCTTGCACATCGATGCCGTCCAAGGTGATCCGCCCTTCGGCAGGCGCCACGAAGCCCAGCATCGCATTGATCACGGTGGACTTGCCCGATCCGGAAGGGCCCACCAAGGCCACGGTTTTCCCCGGAGGCACCTCCAGGCTCAATCGGTTCAACGCCAACTGCTCGCTGCCTGGGTAGCGCACGCTCACGTCGCGGAATTCGATATGCCCTTTGCAGGTGTTCGTGTCGATCAGTTTCGTCCCCGGATCGGGTTCTGGAGGGGTGTCCATGAGACCGAAACAGGCGCGTGCACCGATCAATCCACCGATGATCGGCTGGGTCACGTCGGTCAGATGACGCATCGGAGAGATGGTCATCAGAAGCGCCGTGATGAAGGCCACGAACTCCCCGACGGACGCCTCACCCCGGTTGGCCTGGATCAGTGCCAGCGTCAAAATCAACGCGACTCCCGTGCTGGCGACCACCTGTGTCAGCGGGGTCATCGACGAGGCCGCTGCGACGTTCTTCAGCACCAACCGGCGCAGGCGGGTGGCTTCCTCGCTGAAGCGGCGGCGTTCGAATTCCTCGGCATCGAAGGTGCGCACCACGCGCCATGCGCGGCTGATGTCGTCCACGATGCCGACCAACTTCAACTGCGTGTCATAGGCGCGGCCCCCCACTTGGAGCACCCTGCGCTGGACCGTTTTGACGACATAGGCCAACACCGGCATCGTCAGCAGCGACACCAGCGTCAATTGCCAATTGAGGTAAAAAAGATAGCCCAGCAAGGCCACCAGCGTCGTGCCGTCACGCAGCAGCGTGGTCAATGCGCCGGCCAGCGATTGGGTGGCGCTTTGGGGGTCATTGATGACCCGGGTGGCCATCACCCCGGGGCTCATCTGGCTGTACAGGCTGGCATCGGCTCGCATCACCGCGGCCAGCAAGTCGGTGCGCAACTTCAGCACCGCTTGTGAGGTGGACCAGTTGAAGAGATAGGTGCCACAAAACGCAAGCCCGCCACGCACGGCGAACAGGCCGATCACCACCAGTGGCACCATCCACAGGGGAAAGCCAATGTCGGCTTTGAATCCGCTGTCGAGCAACACCTTCAGCAATGCCGGCACGAGCGGCTCGATGGCGGCTGACGAGAAGAAGCAGATGATGCCGAGAATGACACCCGCCTTGTGCGGACGAATGTACTCCAGCAAACGTCTGGCGGTGACTTTGAGGCTCATTCCTGATTCCAACGAGCAAGCAGATCCTCGGCGGCCTTCAGCGCAGCGGCCACCACCTGATCCATGTTGTAGTAGCGGTACTGAGCCAGACGGCCGATGAACGTCACGGTTTCTTCTTTGTCGGCCAACTCGGCGTATTTTTTATACAAAGCTTCGTTCTCCGGGCGCGGGATCGGATAGTAAGGATCCCCTTCGGCCTGAGGATACTCCCGCACGATCGATGTGCCGGTGTGCGTTTGTCCGGTCAGGTGTTTGAACTCGGTGATGCGAGTGTAGGCATGGTCGTTGGGGTAATTGACAGTGCCCACGGCTTGAAACTGCGGCACGTCGGGCAAATGCTCATGCTCGAAGCGCAGGCTGCGGTAAGGCAGCTTGCCATAGCAATGGTTGAAATAGGCGTCGATGGGGCCGGTGTAGACCACGTGGGCGCCTGAGAAACGATCCCGCACCTGGGCGAAGTCCGTCTCCAGTTCGATCGAGATCAACGGATGATCCAACATGCGTCGGAACATCTGGCCATACCCCTGGGCGGGCATGAATTGATAGGTGTCGGTGAAGTAGCGGTCGTCGTCATTCGTGCGGGTGGGGATCCGAGCCGCCACGCCCGCAGACAGTTCGGACAAGTCCAGTCCCCACTGTTTACGGGTGTAGCCCCGGAAAAACTTCTCGCACAGGTCTTTGCCCACGCTGTTGAGCACCACGTCCTCACTGGTGCGAATGGTGTCGCGAGGTTCACGCACCTTTTCCAAATACTCTTTGGCCTGCTCTTCGGTCAGGTTCAGGCCATACAGCTGGTTGAGCGTCGTCCGATTGATCGGAATCGGATACAGCTTTCCGTTCACTTGGGCCAACACTCGGTGTTCATAAAAACGCCAATCGGTGAAGCGTGAGAGAAACTCGAACACACGCTTGCTGTTGGTGTGAAAGATGTGCGGGCCATAGGGATGGATCAGGACGCCGGCCCCGTCCACGTGGTCATAGGCATTGCCACCGATGTGAGAACGCTTGTCGATGATATGGCAGCGATGGCCTGCTTCGGCCAGCACGCGGGCGACACTGGCGCCGGCGAATCCGGCGCCAACGATGAGAACATGGTGTTTCAAGCTCCGGGACTCCTGGGGGTGGGGAATCAAGACCGTCTGATCTGACTAAGCGCATCGACCGTGACACTTGGTGGATGGCGTCGCGCTCATTTTTTCGTTTGGCGATGCAGGCGCCGCTTCGCATTCAGCCGTCGGAGCTGCAACCAAAAGCGCTGATGCCACGGCAGACGGACCTTGGCGATCGCGCCTGCGGCGAAGGCATATTTGCTAAAGTACCGATGTTCGGTGAGCTGATATTTTTCGAGGATTCGGCGCTCGTCTGCACGCGGGTCCAAGTCTGGGTTGTTTTTATAGAGGTTGCCGCCCAGTGGCCGCGTGTGCCGCACCGGCGTGGCATCGATCACCGCGATGCTGTCGGGGCGTCCCTTGCCACAAAGCTCAGGCCATACCCAGTCCAGCCCCCAACCCGAGCGGCTTTCGGAAAAGGTGTGCATGCAAGCCTTCAGCGCGGCCCGATCGAAGATCGGGACCATCACTTCCACAAACCGACAGAAGCGCAACAGGTAGTCGGGTTGTTGCAGCAAGGTGTCCCACGTGTAGTAGGAGTCGCGCGTCAAAGCGGGTTGAGCCAAGGACAGCCCGAATCCATGAAAAAGCGCGAACATCCGGTTGAGAGTGTCCGTCGTCGCAGCGATGTCGTCGTCTGGAAACCAAAACGCGTCATAGCGATTCACGAGGTCGGGGTTTTGTTCCAACAGTTCACCGATACAGGGCCACTTGGGTCCGCGGCGGGTTTCATAGTAGTCCGCACTGGCCTGGTGCCGGCCCGGGGTCGTGCCGTAATAGCTGATGAAGAGGTCGAAATCTCGCTCGGGCTGTGCGATCCAACCATCATGGAGTGAATCGTCCCCAGCACGCAAAATGACGAGATTTTTTCGGCGGTAGGTCAGGTTGGGGGTCATATCGAGTCGAAAAGCAACGAGAACCGACATGCCGCGCAGGCTGCATTGGGCTGTGCTGCGGGTCCGCGCAGACGCAGCGCGGCATCGTCTCAACGGGGCAGACTCGCGCAAATCGGGCTGGGCCGTGGCGTGGCTGGGAATGCGCGACGACGAAATCGACGATGAGAGCTCAGGTCAAGGTCCACATGAGGGTTTGCTCGGATGGTGAATTCTCGCATGAATGCCTAGCGCGCCCAGCTCGTGTGCTTGTCCGGTTGTTACACGGTCGTCTGTGTCGTCCCGTCACCGATTCACCGAGCGGGGCGGCCGCCGTGGCGCGAGGCCTGCGGCCAAAGGGGGAGGCATTCCTCATTGCATCACGCTGGACTCTGCCCACAGAATCGGTCACCCGAGTTTCAATTCGGGAGGAGGTGGAGCAGGGGATGGCTTGGGATGCTCACACGGCGTTGCATGCTGCGTTTGGCTGGCGGGTGCCGGAGTTCTTCAACATCGCTGAGGTTTGTTGCCATCGCTGGGCACAGGCGGCAGGGCAGCGCACCGCGATCGTCTACGAGCATGAAGCCGGCCGGCGCAGGACGCTGAATTTTGCCGAGCTCCATGGGCAAGCCAACCGGCTGTCGCATGCGTTGGAGAGGCTGGGCGTGCAGCCGGGCGACCGTGTGGCGCTGGTCATGCCGCAACGACTGGAGACCGCGATCGCGCACATGGCGGTGTACCAGATGGGGGCGGTGGCCATGCCGCTGTCCATGCTCTTTGGGCCGGAAGCCTTGGCCTATCGACTCGCGCACAGCGAGGCGGTGGTGGCCATAGCCGATGAGACCTCGATCGCCAATTTGCGCCAAGCGCGCGCCCAGTGCCCAGCGCTGCGACACGTGGTCGCCGTGGGGGAGGCCAGTGGCCTGGGCGACCTCGACTGGGAGTCTGCCTTGGCGCGCGAGTCTGTGCTTTACGTGGCGCGGGCCACGCGAGCGGACGACCCGGCCGTGCTGATCTACACCAGCGGCACCACGGGCCCGCCCAAGGGCGCGCTGATCCCGCATCGGGCGCTGATTGGCAACCTGCCGGGTTTCGTGGCGAGCCAGAATTGGTTTCCCCGCAAGGGCGACGTGTTCTGGTCGCCGGCCGACTGGGCCTGGACCGGCGGCTTGATGGATGCGCTGTTGCCCACGCTGTACTTCGGCCGGCCCATCGTGGCCTATCAGGGCCGCTTCAGTCCCGAGAAGGCCTTCGAGTTGATGGAACGTCACGGCGTGACCAACACGTTTCTGTTTCCCACGGCCTTGAAGGCGATGATGAAGGCCGTGCCGCAGCCGCGGAAGTGCTACCGGCTGAAGCTGCGCGCCATCATGAGTGCGGGGGAGGCGGTGGGGGATGCGGTGTTTGCCTATGGACAAGAGCAGTTGGGCGTGACGATCAACGAGATGTTCGGTCAGACCGAAATCAACTACGTGGTCGGCAACTGCGGGGAGTTCCTGGACACGGCGGGGCGGGTTCATCCGGGGTGGCCTGCCAAGCCGGGCAGCATGGGGCGGCCGTATCCGGGCCATCGGGTGGCGGTGATCGATGACGAAGGCCGTGAGTGTCCGCCGGGCGTGCCGGGTGAGGTGGCTGTGCACCGTCGGGATGTCCACGGGCAGCTCGATCCCATCTTCTTCCTTGGTTACTGGAAGAACGAGGAGGCCACGCGCGCCAAGTTCACCGGCGATCCGAACGACTCCTGGTGCCGCACGGGCGACACCGCGGTGATGGATGAGGACGGCTACCTCTGGTATCAGGGGCGCAGCGACGATGTCTTCAAGGCCGCGGGCTATCGCATCGGGCCCAGTGAAATCGAGAATTGCCTGGTCAAGCACCCGGCGGTGGCCAATGCCGCAGTGGTGCCCAAGCCCGATCCCGAACGCGGTGCGGTGGTCAAGGCTTATGTGGTGCTGGCGCCGGGGCATGTGGGGGATGCGGCGCTGGTCGAGTCGCTCCAGCAGCACGTGCGCGCCCGGCTGGCTCCTTATGAATATCCCAAGGAAATCGAGTTCATCGATGCGCTGCCGATGACCACCACCGGCAAGGTGCAGCGGCGGGTGCTGCGGCTGCGCGAGGAGGAGCGCGCGCGTGCCGCGCCTGCCTCATGAGGCGCGGATGCCCAGTGGCGTCAGTGCGACATCCGCTGGCTGCCGTGATCGGCCGTGCCAGACGGTAGGGCCTTGCGCACGTCGCTCACCTGCGGCCGGCGCAAGGCGCGCAGCGGATCGGCTCATCCAAACACCGCCACCACCTGATAGCCCAGCGCGGCCAGCCGTCCATCGGGGGACCACAAGTGGGTGCTTTCGCTGACGTAGCCCTCAGCGCCTGCGTGTGTGTCCTTGTCCACGCGCCACCAGCCACTTGCCGCCGAGGTGGCATCGGGCAGGGCATGGGGTTGCAGTTCCAGTGACCACGACACCGAACTGGCCGCAACGGGCGCGTTGAAGCGGCTGATCGCTGGCGTGGGCGGGGCATCGGCCAGCAGGACCGACAGCAGTTCGGCGTCGACGTCCCGGGCCTCGTGCAACCGCAGGTGGATGCGCGACGACCATGTGTCGGTTCCCGACATCGGCCAGCCGCCTTCGGCCCATCGGAAGTCCAGGTGTTGGGTGAATGCGGGAGCCAGGCCCGGCACATAGGGCCGCGCCGGCAGCTCGTCGGGCTGCCGCGCCACGTCGGGGCGGCGCGGGTCCAAGGCTGGCAGCTGTGTCGGCCGTCCGGCGCCAAACACCCCCAGCAGCACGGCAGCGACCTGTTCACCCTGCCATACCCGCGCTTGCACCTGCCGGACATGCCGCCCCGTGCGCAGCAGCTCCACGGTGACTCGGACTTCGCCGGCATTCACCGGCGCGACGAAATTGGTCTGCAAGGCGCGCAGCGGCCACGCGCTGGGGGCGATGTCTCGCATGGCGACCACGCCATAGACGGCGATGAGGCCGCCAAAGGCCGTGCGGCCTTGCAGCCAGTCCGGCAGCACCGGCAAGACGACGGCATCGCCGTCACGTCGGCGCTGCGCCAACACTCGGGACAAGGGGGTCGGGGCGTCCATGGGCACCTGTGCGTCGTGAAGAAATGAGCATTATCGAACGATCGTTCGATTCTGTCAGAACGGGGCACTCCTCGTCTGCGGACGATCGATCAGGGGGCAAAAACGTCTGGACATGGATGCATTCGTTCCCAATCGTTACCGTTGTCGGTGCGGGCCGACAGCGTCGTTCGGGCGTGCGCCGACAGTGGCGCTGCCGCGGTCTGCCTAGAGTTCGTCTCAACCGCATCGATTCGATCGGTTCGAGCGCCGGGTCTGGATGATCTGGCGGCATCCGCCGCCTCGTGCGGCACAGAGGACTCGAAAGGACAAGCGCCATGAACAAAACCACCGTGTGGGTCGCACCCGTCATTGCGGTGCTGACGTTGGCCGGCTGCGGCCAGGAGCAGCAGGAACAGGCCCAGCGATCGCAGGCCGATGCGGCCATCGCCCAGGCCGAGTCCTCGGTGCGTGAACTGGGCGAGCAAGCCCGTCAGGGCTTGGAGCGCGCCGGCCAGGCCGTGGGTGATCGGGTCGAGCGCGCGGCCGAAGCCTTCGACGATGCGGCCCTCTCGGCCCAGGTCAGCGCGGCGCTGGCCCGAGATCCGCAGCTCAGTGCCTTGACCATCGATGTGGACACGAAGGCCGGGCGCGTGAGGCTGAGCGGCACCGCACCCAGCCCCGAGGCGCGCGATCGCGCCACCCAGTTGGCTGCTGCGGTGCCGGGCGTGCGCAGCGTGGACAACTTGCTGACCGTCTCACCGAAGCCCTGAGCTGGGGCGCCCATGCCGACCGACGGTGTGGGCTGCCCTCAGGCCGTATCGTCGGCCACCTGCAAGACGAGCTTGCCGAAATTCTCGCCGTTGAACAGCTTGAGCAGCGCGCGCGGAAAGTGCTCCAGTCCGCGGACCACGTCTTCTCGGGAATGCATGCGCCCTTCACGCAGATAGCCGGCCAGCTCGGCGATGGCCTGGGGATAGCGGTCGGCATAGTCGAACACGACCATGCCTTCCATGCGGGCGCGGTTGACCAACAACGACAGATAGTTCTTCGGGCCGGCCACCGGCGTGGTGTTGTTGTACTGGCTGATGGCCCCGCAGATGACGATGCGAGCTTTGCGGTTGATGCGGGTGAGCACGGTATCGAGGATGTCCCCGCCCACGTTGTCGAAATAGATGTCCACTCCCTGGGGACAATGTTCTTTCAGCCCGGCGCGCACATCACTGTTCTTGTAGTCGATGCAGGCGTCGAAACCCAGTTCGCGCACCACCCATTCGCACTTGGCCGGCCCGCCGGCGATGCCCACCACCCGGCAGCCCTTGATCTTGGCGAGTTGCCCCACGGTCTGGCCGACGGCACCGGCCGCGCCGGAGACGACCAGGGTGTCGCCCGGCTTGGGCTGGCCAATGTCCATGAGCCCAAAGTAGCCCGTCATGCCTGGCATGCCCAGGACGTTGAGCCATTGGGTCCAGCTGCCGAGGCGCAAGTCGATGCGGCTCAGGCCACTGCGGCGGATCTCCGACTCCGGGATCAGGCAATACTCCTGCACGCCCAGGCTGCCACTGACGGCATCCCCCACCGCAAACGCAGGGTTGTTCGACGCGATCACCCGGCCCACGCCACCGGCGCGCATCACCTCCCCAAGGCCCACCGGCGGGATGTAGGACTTGCCCTCGTTCATCCAGCCGCGCATGGCCGGGTCCAGCGAGAGATAGAGCGTCTTGATGAGCACGCCGCCGGGACCTGGCTGGGCGACGGGTTCTTCGGTGAACTGCCAGTTGGCATCCGTGGGCAGCCCCACGGGGCGTGAGGCCAGGCGAATCTGGTGGTTGAGGGTCGCAGTCATGGTCGTTCCTTTTTGAGCATGTCGCAGCCGGTGTTGGCCGGCCCACTCAGCAATGACACCACGGCCCGCGGTCGCGCGCCGTCACTTAGGCGACGCAGACGACGGGGCCGTCGTGGCAGCCTGCCGATCGGCGCGTAGCCGCAGTGGGGCGCGCGGCGGTCGGCGGTCGGGGCAGGCCGGATCGTCGAGTTTGCGCATGGCGGTCTCGGCAGCCGCTTGCAAGAAGTCGAGCATGATCGGGGCGCTGTCGATCAGATTGTTGCGGCCATGATGGAACTCAGGGTGCCACTGCAGGCCGCGCGCGTAGCCGTCGCCGGTCCAGCGGATGGCCTCGACCACGCCATCCAGTGAGGACACGGCTTCCACCACCACTTGCTTGCCCAGTTGCGCCACGGCCTGGTGGTGGATGCTGGTGACGCGCAGTTGGGTGGCGTTTGGGTAGAGCTGGGCGAGCTGCGAGCCTTGCAAGAAGGTGATGTCGTGCTCGAACTGGTCATACAACTCGGCATCGACATGACGGTGGGTATTGGGGCATTGCGTCTGCAGGTCCTGGTACAGGGTGCCGCCGAAAGCCACATTGAGCAGTTGGCAGCCGCGGCACACGCCGATGACGGGTTTGCCTTGGTCGAGAAAGGAGCGCAGCAGCGCGAGTTCATACCGGTCTCGCACCGGATCGCCGCTCCAGCGCGGGTCGATCGGCTCTTGACCGTAGGTTTGGGGGGCGACATCGGCGCCGCCTTGCAGCACCAGGCCGTCGAGCTCGGCCACGTATTCATCGACCGACAAGTGACGGGCGGCTCGGCGGCTGTCTTCGGCCACTGCCGGCACCATGAAGGCCATGGCACCATGCTCCATGATCCAGTGGGCCAGCGATTGCTCCAGATACTGCAAGGTCTTGTTGCGAAAGCCCAACTCCGGCGGCACCTGGTAGAGCAGGCGCGCCGAGATACCGATACGCAAGGGCCGTGTCGGAAGCTGTGTGTAGCGGGTCATGCGCGATTGTGAGACCAGCCCTGCCACTGCGGTCAAGCAAGGCCTTGCAAGGGGGCCGATGCGGGCGGAACAGACGAAAAAAAAACCGCAGCGGCTGCTGCGGTTTTCTCGTCCGGGGCAAAGCCCGAGGGGGCGTTACAGCGGGCGGATATTGGCAGCCTGCAGGCCTTTTTGACCTTGTTTGACCTCGAATTCGACGCGCTGGTTTTCCTGCAGGGTCTTGAAGCCCGTGCCTTGGATGTCACGGAAATGGGCGAACAGATCGGCGCCGCCGTTGTCCTGGGCGATGAAGCCGTAGCCCTTGCTTTCGTTGAACCATTTGACGGTGCCGGTTTGGGTGCTCATGGAGCGTTCCTTTGAAAATGACATGAAAAAAAGCAGGCATGCACAGCGTGCACGAAGCACCTGCAGGAAACACTCTAGAGACGGAACCCGGGGATTCGAACGAGACTTGCGCAGGTGAGCCCTGGCAAGACGGGGAAGACCTCAAAGACCGACGGTCTGGCGTGTACCTGCTGCGCACTATACACCACTTGCGCCGATCGTGCGCGTTTGCTGCATCATTGACTGCATGAAGCTTTCACGGTGGTTCCAGCCCAGGCATCCGATGTTTTGGCTGATGCTGATCTTCGGGGTGTTGTCCTCGCTATGTGTGTGGGCGCTACAGGCCCTGCCGCTGACGTCGCTGGGGCGGGGGCTCGTCGGGGCTTTGGGTTTGGTCAATGCGGGCCTGAGCACGTTTCTGACATGGCGGTTGATGCGCGACTGAACCCGCCCCCGTGCTTGGAGCGGCGCCGCTGGCTGAGGTGGGCGGGCCTGCTCGGCGCTGCGATTGGGCCGTGGCCGGTGCCGGGGCGGGCTCGGGACGAGCGCTCGGAGGCGGGGCCGTCCGTGTCGCAGGCTCGGCCGCTGGTGATCGCCCATCGTGGGGCCAGCGGTCAGCGGCCTGAGCACACGCTGGCAGCTTATGCGCTGGCGATCGAGCAGGGGGCCGATCACATCGAAGTCGACCTGGTGAGCACCCGAGACGGCGTGTTGGTGGCACGTCACGAGAATGCGCTGGCCCTCCTCGATGCCGATGGCAAGGTGCGCGAGGCCACCACCGACGTGGCCGAGCGGGCGCGGTTCGCCGATCGCTGCACGACCAAGACCATCGATGGCCGGCGCCAGACCGGATGGTTCACCGAAGACTTCACACTGGCCGAACTCAAGACCTTGCGGGCCCGCGAGCGCATGCCCCAGTTGCGTGCGGCCAACACACGTTGGGACGACCAGTTCGAGGTTCCCACCTTCGAGGAGGTGCTGCATCTGATCGACCAGGTCAATGCGCGGCGACGATCGCAGGCGCGTGATGAGGCCCGCGCATCGAACCGGCCTGCAATCGACCGGCCTGCGATCGACCGGCCCGTGGGGGTCTATCCCGAAACCAAGCACCCGAGCTACTTTCGCCACATCGGCCTGCCGCTGGAGGAGCCTTTGGTCGCGTTGTTGGACCGATACGGCTATGGTGCCGAGGATGCGCCGGTGTTCATCCAGTCCTTCGAGGTGGAGTCCCTGCGACGCTTGCGCCGAATGACGGGCGCGCCGCTGGTGCAGCTGCTGGCAGCGCGTGGGCGACCCTACGACTTCAGCCTCAGCGGCGATGCCCGCGGCTATCGTGAACTCGCTCAGCCGGCCGGGCTGACCGACGTGGCCACCTATGCCCAGGGCATCGGGGTGCAGACCTCGTTGATTTTTCCGCAGCTTGCGGGTCGCTTGGGCGAGCCGACCCCGCTCGTGCGCAATGCCCATGCGGCAGGGTTGCGGGTGCATGCTTGGACCGTGCGCGCCGAGAATGCGTTCCTGCCCGATGACTTCGATGTCGGAGGCGATCCGCACGCCCTGGGAGACATGGCCGGATGGGTTCACGCCTTGCTGGCGCAAGGGGTCGATGGATTTTTCACCGACCACCCTGAGCAGGGCCGGCGGGCGCGTGACGCCTTCGTCGCCGTTCGCTGAGCCGCGTTAGCGTCTGCAGGATGGCTGTGGCGGCGCTACAGTCTGGAGCCTGTCCGACTGTTGCCCGATCGTATGTTGTTGCCTGCACCTGTGACCCCACCCACCTTGGTGGATGACGCCCTGCGGGAGCGGGGGTTTGCCGTGCTCGATGCTGCCGGCCTGGCCGCTTTCAGCGGTGTGGCCTCGGGCAGTTTTGGCGAGCTGTCCCCCTTGTGGGAGGACCTGCCGCTGGATGCCTACTTGCGCGACGGGGGCCGTTATCGCCGCCGCCGACATGCCAGCCTGGTGCTCGAGGAAGGGCAGCATCGGGTGGTGCCGCACCGGGCTCATTGGCAGCCCGTGGAATACAACGCCTTGCACGGAGGCATGGAGCGTTGGTTCGAGCCGGTGTCGGATCGTCTGCTGCAGGCGCCGGCGTTCGTTCATCTGATGCACGCCTTGGGCCGCTGCGCCAGTCGGCTCAAAGGCGAGCAGCCCTGGTACGTGGAGGTGCATCAATTCCGCATCGACACGACCGATGGCATCGGCCGCCCCACCCCCGAAGGGGCGCATCGCGACGGCGTCGATCTCGTTGCGGTGGTGTTGGTGGCCCGTTCGGGGATCAAGGGGGGCGAGACGCGTGTGTTCGAGGCGCACGGCAGCCATGGCATCCGCTTCACGCTGACCGAACCCTGGTCGGCGCTGCTGCTGGATGATGAGCGCGTGATCCATGAGAGCACCCCCATCCAACCGCGGGATGGACCGGGTTACCGCGATACGCTGGTCGTGACCCTGCGCGCCGGCGGCTTCCAGGGGCCGTGAGGGCTCATGGCTGCCGGCAGGGCCTTTGCGCCTGGACCCAAGCCTCGAAGGCGTCCGCCGTCAGCGGCAGCGTGATGACTTCCCCTTGAAAGACCTCGCAGCCCTGGGCCATGAGGAAGTTGCGCTGGTCCAGGGTTTCCACGCCTTCGGCCACGATGTCGTGGCCGAAATGGCGAGCCATCTGGATGATGGCGCAGGCGATGGCCGCCGAGTCCGCCGCCAGTGGCAAGTCGCCGACGAAGGACCGGTGGATTTTGATCTTGTCCACGGGCAGCTCACGTAAATGGCGCATCGAAAAGTGGCCGGTGCCAAAGTCGTCGATCACGATGCGTGCGCCCAAGGCTTTCAGGCGCGACAAGCGTTGCTTGACCTGCGGCACATCGTGCATCAGCAGCCGCTCGTTCAACTCCAATTCCAGCCATTGCCCGTCGGCGCCTTCCTCGGCGAGCATCCGTTCGATCCCCTCCACGAAGCCGGGGGCCTGGAATTGGGTGGCCGACACGTTCAGGGCCATGCGTGCATCCGTGAGGCCCCGTTCGCGCCAGCGCCGTGTGGTGCGCAAGGCCTGACGCATCACCCAGTGGCCGATGGGCAGCATCAGCCGCTGCTGCTCGGCCACGGCGAGGAAGTCGCCCGGCACGAGCAGGCGGTCGTCGGGATGTTGCCAGCGCAGCAGGGCTTCCACGCACACGATGGCGCCGTCGGCGGCCCGCACCTGGGGCTGGAACTGCAGTCGGAACTGGTCTTCGTCCAGGGCACGGGACAATTGACTTTCCAGTTCGAGGGCAGCGCGGGCGGCGCTGCCCAGCGCGGGGTCGAAGAACCGGAACGTGGCCCGTCCTTGGGCTTTGGCCTGGTACATGGCACGGTCGGCATGCTTGATCAATTCGCCGGGCGATTGGGCATGCGCGGGGAAGAGCGCGATGCCTATCGACGGAGTGACGCTGAGCCGCAGCGCATCGACCTCGATGGGTTGCTCGATGGCTTCGAGCAGCTTGCGTGCCACGTCCTCCACGTCGGCGCGATCGCGCACCGCGCCCAGCAACACCATGAACTCGTCGCCGCCGAAGCGGGCCACACGGTCGCTGTGACGCAGGCTCGCGGTGATGCGCTGCGCGACCGTCTGTAGCAGCCTGTCGCCCACGAGATGGCCTAGCGAGTCGTTCACACGCTTGAAATCGTCCAAATCGACGAACAGCAAAGCCAGTGCGTCTTCGGTGCGGCGCGCCTGGTCCATGCGTTGGTCCAGGTGTTCCATGAAGGACATGCGGTTGGGCAGACCGGTGAGCGCATCATGGTGGGCCAAGTGGCGGATGCGGGCCTGCGCCAGGTGCCGATCGCGGATGTCTCGCACGATGGACATGCGCAGCCGCTGGCCGTTGCGCATCATCGTGCGGCCGATGAACTCCACGGCAATGCGATGGCCGTCTCGGTGGATGATCTCACTTTCGTAGGTTGCGTCTTGTGCGGCGGCCAGAACCGCCAGGACTTTGGGATGGTGCTCTGGCGGCACGAAGTCCAGCGCGTTGCGGCCGATCAATGCCTCGCGGCTGTAGCCGGTGAGGTCGCACACCGGCTGGTTCACATCCTCGATGATGCCGTTGCTGTGGAAGACCACCCCTTCGGCGCTGGCGTGCATGAAGCGGGCCATGCGTTCTTCGGATTCGCGCAAGGCCTGCTCGGCTTGGCGCTGTTGCGTCACGTCGGTGATGAGCACCAGCGCGGCCTGTGGTGCCCCCGAGGCGTCCAGATGCGGCATCAAGTTCACCTTGATCCATTGCGTCGATCCATCCGGACGCACGGCTTGGCGTTCATAACTGATCGAGCGCCGCTGGGTCAGCAGGGCTTGCACGTAAGGCTCGATCTCGCGGGCGGCCTGCTCGCCGATCACCTCCGCAAAGGTGTGTCCGACGATGGAATGCTCATCCCAACCAAATGCCTCGGCGTAGGTGCGGTTGGCAAAGATGCAGCGGAAGTCATGAGCATCGTAGTACGCCAAGGCCGAGGGCACATTGTCCGCCAGCAGCCGCAGCTGTTCGGCCTGCGTGCGCGCCGAGCGCATCAGGGTCGTCACGTCGTGCAGCAGGCAAAGATAATGGCCGCCTTCAGGCTGCCAGTGGGCCGTCCATTCGATCCAGTGATCGCTGCCATCGACGAAGCGCAGCACCACTTGCGCGACGAAGTGGCTGCGCGAAGGCAACCGTTCCCATAGGGTCGAGCGGGAGGCCGGCTCCAACGCGGCGTCCCAGCCGCTGCCTTGGTCGAGATCGAGCGCGGTGCCGGTCGAGGCGGCGTAGTCTGCACTGATGAACAGGCCCCGCCCTTGTGGCGTGAGCACCACCACCAAGCCAGGGATGCGTTGCCACAGCGCCATGGGATCGACCATCGCGGTGACGAGGGAGCGGGGTGGAGGTTGCATCGCAGACCGGCGAGTCCATCGAGTCGATGATAGGCCGACGATGCCAGTGATCCCAGCACCAACGCGTCCCCCTGGAGTGGGAGATGCGCACCCCCAGTAGGGGGATCAGGCCTCGCGCACGTCGGCCACGGGGTGCTGACCGAAGTCTGGCCGCTCCAGGTACTCGAGCAGCCGGCGTGCAGCGTCTTCGGGGGTGCTGAGCAGCCCCTGGGCCTGCAATTGCACGAATCGCTCATGGTCGGGGAAACCGGCAGGGTCGCTGTGTCGCAGCTGCTCCTGCATGTCCGTGTCGATGACCCCGGGGGCCAGCGACACGATGCGCGCCCCGTGGGGAAGCCGGGCTTGTTCAAGTGCGACACAGCGGCTGAAGTGGTCCATTCCGGCTTTGGCCGCGCAGTAGGCGGCACTCCCGGCCATCGCCCGTCGCCCCAGGCCCGAGGAGACGTTGAGCACTTTGCGCGGAACGCTCCAGTGCTGCGTGGCTCGCAAGAAGGCGCTGGTCAGTAGCAGTGGCGCCTCCAGCCCCACGCGCAAGGCGTGGGCCAGGTCGGTCGCGTCGCTGTCCTCCAACGGGCCCACGCGTGAGATCACGCCGGCATTGTTGATCAGTGTCGCGCTGGCCACGGCCTTGGGGTCGTGGCCCTTCAACCAGGCACTCAGGCGTTGGGCCGCGGTCTGGGCATCGGCCAGATCCTGGCTCCATTGCTCGCAAGAGGCGCCTGCGGCCCGGGCTTCATCGGCCAGCGCTTCGTTGGTGCGGCGCGACAAGCACAGCAAGCGATGGGCTGGCCCAAGCAGTTGGCGCGCCAAGGCCAGGCCCAACCCGCGCGAAGCGCCGGTGATGATGTAAAGATGGTGCATGCTCTACCGTGGGCAAGAAGATTCAAAACCAGTGGACCAGTCCGGATTGCTGGGCGTTTTGCGGGTTCGAGCCCGCAGCAATCACCTGCTGCAAGGCCGTGGTCGTCGGCCACCCCAGCTGTTTGAGCACACAGGCCGCCATCGTGCCTGTGCGTCCGATGCCTGCGGCGCAATGGATCAGCACCGATTCACCCTGGGCCACGGCGCTGGCCACCCGTTGCACCGCGGTGCGGAACTCGGCTTCGTCCAGCGGCAGACCGAAGTTGCGCATCACCAACTGCTCCCAGCGACATGGCAGGCTGCCTTGCCCGATGGCTTGGGCATAGGCTGGGGACAGCGCTCTGACCTCTTCCAGGCTGGTCAGGCACAGGATGCGGTCGAGGCGTCGGCGCTGGGCTTCGGCCAGAAACTCGCCCCAGGGTTCGAAGCGACCGGGCATGCTATGCAGCCAGAGCGAGCCGGTCGTGCCTGAGGGCAGGGCCAAGGAACGGAACATGATGCTGCGTGCAGACCTGGAAGGAGCAGACGGTGCCCTGGGACACGTCATTGTGCCTTGGCCACGGGGGCGGTGGGACGCACACGGCGGGACACACACACAACAAACAACAAACAAGGCGGCCCCATGGGGGCCGCCTGGGGCGGTTCGGCGCCGGGTCAGTGCAGGGCCGGCGGCGTGGTGTTCTGGGTGATCCCGGCGATGGCCCACTCGCGATGACCGTCCAGCGGCTTGACGAAATGCCACAGCTCGTCGAAAGGCTCGGCCGCGGCATCGGCTGCTTCTCGGATCAGACCGTGGAAGCGCACACTGACCACTTGCTGCCCCTCTTCTTGTGCGACGTCCACCACCTGCGCATCGAGCTGCAGCACATCGGTGCGCTGAGGGGCGCCACGGCGCTCGTGCAGATCCAGTTGCACGGCGGCGAACAGCTCGGGGGTGGTGAACTTGCGCAAATCCTCGACTTCGCCGGCGTCATGCGCGGCCTGCATGCGGATGAAGAGCATCTTGGCAATGCGTTCGAAACCGGCCCGATCGAAATCGGCGGGCCACGGGGAGGCCCCGGTCACGGCAGGCGCGGCCGCCGGGGCGGCCGACGAGCCGACACCCGCTGTGGCGCCCTGTGCGCCGGCCCAAGACGGCGTGGCCCTGCCTGCGGCCGTGGCACCGGCATACTGCAGCCCGCCTTGGGTGGGTTGGGGCATGGAGCGGCGCAGCAGCCAGCGGACCAGCACGAACGCCAGCAAGGCGATCAGGACCAAGGTCATGGCATGCGCCAAGGTCTCACCGAAGCCGAGGTGGCTGGCCAATGCGGCCAAACCCAGACCGGCGGCCAGGCCAGCGATTGGCCCCATCCATGAACGCTGACCGGCCGCAGCGGCCCCCCCACTGGACGGGGCAGGATTGGTGGCGGTCGAGCCGTTGTGCTGCGCTGGACGTGCCGGCGTGGCTTCGGCCGGGCGGGGCGGCGGAGCCTGTCGTTGCATTCCCACCGATCCGCCACCGCCGAAGCGGCGCGCATCTGCATCCAAGGGGGCCAAGCCCAGGCTCAGGCCGGCCAGGGCCATCGAGAGGGTCAACAGGAATGTTTTCAATCCGAGCTCCATGCAGGTCGTCGGGGGATGAAGGACGGGTGTGTAGAGACGAGAGAGACGGGTGTGTGTGCCCTTGCAGAGTCACTCCAAGGAATTCGATCAAAAACCGCGCGGAAGGTTCGCCAAGCCCCCAAGCGGCCTCGGGTTAATGCGCCGTGGCTTGACAGCACGGGGTTGCGCCGGAGGATGGGTGTGGAGCGACGGCCGCGCGTGCGGCGATGGGCTCGCGCCCTCACCCGCGTCTGGCCGCGATCCCTGAGACCCATCCTGCGAGGACGACGAGGCATGCCCTCCAAAGCGACCACCGTCATCATCAGTGTGTTGGTGACCCTGTTTCTGGCGGCAGCGGCCTGGCTGGTCTGGGAGCGCCAGATGCGGCCTGCGGCCTCCGAAGCGGCCGTGGCCAGCTCGGCCTCCCAGGTTCGGCCGTCCGAGGCGCCCGCCCCGCCGGTCGAGGCGGCGCCCACCCTGCAGCATCCGGTGGATCGGCTGGCGGTGGCGGCCTCGGCCGACGCCGAAGCGCATGACCGCTCGGGGGAGACGGTGCTCGAGGCGTTGAACCGGCTGCTGGGGCGCCAGGCCGTGCATCGATTTCTGCTCACGGATGATTTCGTGCGCCGCGTGGTGGCCACCACCGATCAGCTGGCCCGACCGCAGGCGCCGTCACGTCTGTGGCCGGTGGCCCCGGCACCGGGGCGCTTCCAAGTGGAGTCACGCCAGGGGCGCACCGTGATTGCGGCCGCCAATGCAGACCGCTACGAACCGTTCGTGCGCTTCATCGAGTCGATCGATCTGACCGCAGCGGCAGCGCTGTACGTGCGTCACTATGGGCGCTTCCAGGCGGCGTATGAGGAACTGGGGTATCCCGGGCGCTACTTCAACGATCGCATGGTCGCGGTGGTCGACCATCTGCTGGACTGCCCCGAGCCGACCGAGCCGGTGGCAGTGCGGCTTCCCGAGGTGCAGGGGCCGGTGCAGCCAGCGCGGCCCTGGGTGATGTACGAATACGAGGATGCGCGCTTGCAGACGCTGTCGGCCGGGCACAAGCTGATGCTGCGCTTGGGCCCAGACCAACGCCAGCGGCTCAAAGAGCGCCTGGCCGAATGGCGACGGCTGATCACGACCCGGGATCCGGGGCGCCAGTAAAAAACGAGTTTGTGTTGGCGCCCGAGGGTGTGGGCGCGGTGGGCAGGGCGTGTCTGAATGTGTCGGCCGGTCGGCAGGCTCGGGGCCAGCCGGTAAACTCGGGCCCTTTGAAACCCCCATGGCATGACTGTGCGCACCACCGATCCGATGGCCGCATCCCTCGGGGCACCCGGCTGTGCTCCGTTCGAACTGCGCAGCGCTTCGCTGACCCTGGAAACCGTGTCTTTGCGCACCCGTGACCTGGATGTCCTGCAGGCCGCACTGCAGGCGCAGCTGGGCGCCAGCCCCGGAGCTTTCGATGGGGAGCCGGTCCTGGTGGACCTGGGGCCGGTGGCTGACGATGCGCCGCCGTTGGATCTGGCCGCCTTGGTGGCGCTGCTGCGGGCCTATCGGATGCAGCCTGTGGCCGTGCGCGGCGGCACCGCGGCCGACCGCGAGGCTGCCCGTGCGTTGGGGCTGATCGAAGCGCCGGAGTCCTCGGGCATGCGCGAGCCCCGCGCGCCGATCCAAGAGGTCGTGCGCGAGGTCAGGGTGGAAGTGCCCGTCGAAGTCCCGGTGGAGGTGCCCACGATGGTGATCGAGCGGCCCCTGCGCTCGGGCCAGCAGGTCTATGCCAAGGGCGGGGACTTGATCGTGCTGGCGGCCGTGAATTTCGGTGCCGAGGTCATCGCCGATGGCCATGTGCATGTCTACGCCCCGCTGCGCGGCAAGGCGATTGCCGGGGCACGGGGCAACATCCATGCGCGCATCTTCAGCACCTGCCTCGAACCGGAACTGGTGGCCATCGCCGGCACCTACCGCACCACCGAGACGCCGTTGCCCGCCGAGGTGCTGGGCAAGCCGGCCCAGATCCGGCTGGAAGGTGACCGTCTCATCTTCCAGCCAGTGTGACCCCGTTCAACGACGAATCGTTCTCAGACACAAGGACTGCCTTCCATGGCCAAAATCATCGTGGTGACTTCCGGCAAGGGTGGCGTGGGCAAGACCACCACCAGCGCCAGCTTCGCCTCGGGCCTCGCATTGCGGGGCCACAAGACCGCCGTCATCGACTTCGACGTGGGGCTGCGCAACCTGGACCTCATCATGGGCTGCGAGCGTCGGGTGGTTTACGACCTGATCAATGTCATCCACCAAGAAGCCCATCTGCACCAGGCGCTCATCAAGGACAAGCATTGTGAGCACTTGTATGTGCTGGCGGCGTCGCAAACCCGCGACAAGGAGGCGCTGACCAAGGACGGTGTGCAGCGGGTGCTGGCCGAGCTGGAGGAGATGGGTTTCGAGTACATCGTCTGCGACTCGCCGGCGGGCATCGAGACTGGCGCGCTGATGGCCATGCACTTTGCCGACGAGGCGTTGGTGGTCACCAACCCCGAAGTGTCCTCGGTGCGCGATTCAGACCGCATCCTGGGCATGCTCAATTCCAAGACCCAGCGCGCCATCGACAAGCGCGAGCCGGTCAAGGAGCATCTGCTCATCACCCGGTACAACCCGCACCGCGTGGAAGGTGGACAGATGCTGTCTTTGGAGGACATCCATGAGATCTTGCGCATCCCGCTGATCGGGGTGATTCCCGAGTCCGAGACGGTGCTCACGGCCTCCAACCAGGGGGTGCCGGTCATCCACATGCAAGGCAGCGATGTGTCCGAGGCTTACAAGGATGTGGTGGCTCGGTTCTTGGGTGAAGACAGACCCATGCGCTTCGTCGAGGCGGCCAAGCCGAGCTTTTTCAAGCGCTTGTTCGGGGGTAAATGACCCATGGGCTTTCTTTCATTCTTTCTCGACAAGAAGCCCAGTTCGGCCAGCACGGCCAAGGAACGGCTGCAACTCATCCTGGCCCATGAGCGCGGCCAGCGCAGTCGCAGCCCCGACTATCTGCCCGAGTTGCAGCGCGAGCTGATGGCCGTGATCTCCAAGTACGTGTCGGTCAACCCCGACGACATCAAAGTGCACCTCGAACGGCAGGACCATCTGGAGGTGCTGGAGGTCAAGATCGAGCTGCCCGACGGCAACCGCTGAATGGCAAAGCCGGCCTGGCCGTGAAAGATGCCACGGCCCCGGCGGCTTGCGTGCCAGACGAGCTCAGCCACCGGCCATGCGTGGCGCTAAGCTGGGGAGCCGATGAGCCGTCTGCCTGCGATCGCTTCGTCCGGTCTGCAAGCCGCCTCGACCCAGCTGGGCGTGGCGGCGCACAACATCGCCCATGCTCAGACGCCGGGTTTGCGGCCTCAGCAGGTGGTGTTGGAGACGCAACCGGCCGGCGGGGTGCAGGCCGCCATCGTGTCGGCATCGCAACCTGGCGTCGCGCTGGCCCAGGAAATGCTTCGGCAGAGGGCGGCCAGCGATGCCTACATGGCCAATGCGCTGGTATTGCAAACCCATCAACGCACGCTGGGCCGTTTGCTCGACATGCAAGCCTGAGGCGGGCTGAGGGACTCGGTGGGCGTGCCCAAGGGCCGGGCCTCGGCTCACAGCATGCGGCCCAGGGTCGCGAGGGTGTAGACCGCCACGCCCAGCCCCAGGTTGGTGGCCACCCAACGCCCGATGGCCTGCAGCACTGAAGCGGCTGCCTGCCACTGGCCGCTGCGGACGGCTTGCTGCAAGCGCGGGTAGGCCGCCCAGCGAATGTGGCCGAAGACGGCCATCATCAACAGCCCAAGTGTGGCCATCGCATGCACGCTCCAGTGGACCGCACCGAAGCCCCCTTGCGCGAAGACCATCGCCAGCCCCGTGAGCAAGAGCACCGCGATGGCGGCCGCCACTCCATGGAGAAAGCGCCCCAGGGCGGCCGTCAGAAAGGGCAGGCGCTGGGCAGGGTCGAGGTGGCTGATTGCGGTTGGCCTCACGGCAAAGTGCATGCAGGCCATGCCCCCAACCCAGAAGGTGGCGGCCAGCAGATGAAGGATGAGGAGCACGGTGTACACAGTCATGAAGAGCGCGCGTTGCGTGAGGGGTGTCACGAATCGGGCCCGAGCCTGTCAGACGAGTTCCTAGGTGTGCCTTGGAAACGCGCTGACCCATGGTATGGGGATGCAAGCAGTGAATTCCCGCAGGGTGGCCACTAGATTGTTCTCATCGTACCGTTTTCGGGGAGTTCCATATGGAAGCCGTGCTTGAACCCCAAGCCTGCGCGACCCGCTATGAGTTGCGTTTTCAGTCGCTTTTCCATCCCGGGCGCGGGCTGTGCTTTCCCTGCGATGCCCAGGGGCGGGTGGACCTGGATGCCTTGAGCGATCGCGCACGAGAAAACTACCTCTATGCCCGCGCCGTGGTGGGCCGGGAGTATGCGCACCCCTCGGTCGTGCCTTGCGACGGTGGGGGGATGCCCGGCGATCGGGGCAGACCGTCTTGAAAACCGGGTCTCTGACCCCAGCTTTGCCACCGAGACAGTGTTTGCCATTCAGCCATGAACGACACGACCATCCAGGTGCCGGCCCGCCTGCTGGGCCTCGTGATGATGGCGCGGCTGTTGCAGCGGCTGGACACCAGCCGCGAACCCGTCGATGCTCGGCAGTACCACGACGTGGTGCGGCGCTTACAGGATTTGCTGCGGACCACGCCCGTGGACGACGCGCTCAAGGCCGTGCTGAATGCCTACCCAGCCGCCGGCGAGGTGTATGAAAACCTGCGCTACGAGCATGCCGGCCTGTGCCTGCAGCCGCTGGAACGCTCGATGGGCACCGAACTGCAAGCCCGGGAGGTGCTGCGTCGGGTGGCACGGATGCGATGAGGGACCGAAGGGACGAGAGGCTCACTTCCCCCAGCCATCCTTCAGCCCGGTGATCCGGTTGAACACCGGTCGGCCGGCGGCATGGTCCTTGCGGTCGGCGCCAAAGTAGCCATGCCGCTCGAATTGAAACCGGTCTTCGGCCTGCGCCTGGGCCAACACCGGCTCCACATAAGCGGTCACGACCTTCAGGCTGGCGGGGTTCAGCACGGCTTTGAAGTCCTTGCCGCCGGCGTCCGGCTGGGGGTCGGTGAAGAGGCGGTCGTACAGGCGTACCTCGGCCTGCAGGGCCTCATGCGCGCCCACCCAGGTGATGGTGCCTTTGACTTTGACGGCATCGGCCCCAGGCGTGCCGCTTTTGGTATCGGGTAGCACGGAGGCCAGCACGGCCGTCACGCGGCCTGCGTCGTCTTTTTCGCAGCCGGTGCACTCGATCACGTAGCCGTATTTCAGCCGAACTTTGTTGCCGGGAAAGAGGCGGAAAAAGCCTTTGGGTGGGGTTTCGGCAAAGTCCTCGCGCTCGATCCACAGTTCAGGCCCCAGGCTGAAACGCCGCTGGCCGAGTTCCGGTCGCTGCGGATGCACCGGGGCCGTGCAGGGCTCGAGGTGCTCGGCGCTGCCAAACACGAGCGCCCAGTTGGTCAGCTTGAGCTTGACAGGGTCGAGCACGGCCATCGCCCGCGGGGCTTTGCCTTCCAGGTCGTCGCGCAAGGCGATCTCGAGGTTGGCGTAATCGATCCAACCGCCGGCTTTGCTGACGCCGGTACGCTCGCAGAACAACCGAATGGCCTCGGGCGTGTAGCCACGCCGGCGCAGGCCAACGATGGTAGGCATGCGCGGGTCGTCCCAGCCGCTGACGATGCCGTCATCCACCAATTGCTTGAGCTTGCGCTTGCTGGTGACCACGTAGGTGAGGTTCAGCCGTGCGAACTCGTACTGATGCGGCAGGTTGAACGGCTCGATCTGGTGTGCTTCCAGAGCCGATGCGAGCAAGGGCGTGAACTGGTGCGCCTGGGTCTTGAGCAACGAGAAGAATGTGGGCAGATCGCGCAGCACCGCATCGCGGTCGTGTTCCCATGTCGTGAACAGGGCGCGCATCTGGCGCTCGGGCTCGCTGTTGGCGCCCAGCTTGTGGGCGTGGTTGTGGCAGTGCAGCGCGAATTCCTTGCCCGCTTCCAAGCCTTGCTGCTCGATGCGCTCGATCAACTGCTTGGCCCGTTCGAACTGCGGCGCACGCAGGATGGGCACGATGCGCTCCAGCACCCAGTCGTAGAAGGGGCGCTGGTCTTCGAACTCCAGCGTGCAGATGCTGTGGGTGATGTTTTCCAGCGCGTCCTCGATCGGGTGTGCGAAGGTGTACATCGGGTAGATGCACCACGCATCACCGGTGTTGTGGTGCGTGGCATGCTTGATGCGGTAGATCGCCGGGTCGCGCAGGTTGATGTTGGGCGAGGCCATGTCGATCTTGGCGCGCAGCACCATGGCGCCATCGGGGTGGCGGCCGGCGCGCATCTCTCGAAAGCGCGCCAGGCTTTCTTCGGCGGGGCGGTTGCGGTAAGGGCTGTCGATGCCCGGCTCGGTCAGCGTGCCGCGGTGAGCACGCATTTGTTCCGGCGTTTGTTCGTCCACATAGGCGTGACCGGTCTCGATCAAGTACTCGGCCGCGCGGTACATGAAGTCGAAATAGTTGCTGGCGTAGTAGAGGTGGGTGCTGCCATGGGCTTCCCAGGTCCAACCGAGCCAGCGCACCGCCTCGAGAATGGCATCGACATACTCCTGCTCCTCCTTCTCGGGGTTGGTGTCGTCGAAGCGCATGTGGCACACGCCGCCGTAGTCCTGCGCCAGGCTGAAGTTGATCCAGATGCTCTTGGCATGGCCCACGTGCAGATAGCCGTTGGGCTCCGGGGGAAAGCGCATGCGCACCCGCGCCGGGTCGATGCCACCGCTTTCGTGGTGGCTGCCATCGCCGGGGCTGCCAGCCCAGCGGCGGCCATGGTAGCGGCCCTGGAGCAGGTCGCGCTCGATCACTTGGCGCAGGAAGTTGCTGACTTTGGCGTCGTCTTTGGAAGCAGGGGCCGACATGAGGCTGCTGTGATTCTGGATGACTGAACGGTCATTCTATCGAGCCTCCCCCCCTTCAGAGGGAGGCCGACTCCCCCTTTAGGCCGAGGCGCCGCCTGTGCAGGCGACCTAGACTGCACGGGTGGACACACGGTTGGGGCTGCGCCATGGATGAGCAGGACTTCGATGAGCAACTCGCGGACACCCGGGGTGAGGTGATGGCCCTGTGGATCGGTGCCGCGGGCCTGGTGCTGGTGGCCGTCCTGGGATGGGTGCTGATCGGGTACTAGACGCGGCGTCCGGCGCAGAGCGTGAGTGGACACTTTCGTCGAGCCCCCGGGGTTCACGCCGCGATGGTCGGCATGTGGGGCCGACTCCAGCGGTTTGCATTTGCTTGCAACGTAAAGCAACGTAAAAATGGGCGGATCGAGCCCACCACGACGGCGATCGATGCGTTAATTGGGGCAAGGTCCGCGCTACGTCGGGCCGAAGGAGAAACGCTATGAACCGACGCACCGTCTTTGCCAGCCTGGCCCTTGCGGCAACCGCCATGGGCGCTGCCACGCCGGCCTATGCCGACAAGGTTTATTGGTCCATCGGCATCAGCTCGCCCGGGGTGACGACCACCGTGTCGAACGCCCGCCCGATCTACCATGTTGCGCCGCCGCCGACGGTGGTCTATCCCCCGGTGGTCTATCACGCCCCTGCCGTGGTCTATCCCGCCCCTGCGGTGGTGTATCGGCCTGCGCCGGTGGTGGTGCACCCCGCGCCGGTGGTGGCCTATCCCTATCCGTATTACGGCAAGCCGCGCAAGCATTGGCGCCACCCCCATTACTGATTGAACGGCATCGAAGTCTGGCCGGCCTAGGCGCGGACGAGGAGGCGCGCGCTCACCTCGACTGGCAGCGCTGTGCAGCGTTGGTCTGTCGGCCCGCTTCTCGGGCCGGCTGCGCCCAGACAGTTGCCGCACGCGCAGCATGCCGTGCGCCTGCGCCAGCGTCGCGTTGGGGTTCGATGACCGATCAGCGGCCTCGGCGTGAGCCGCCCAGCAAGCTGCCCAGCACGCCCCGAATGATTTCTCGGCCCACGGTGCTGCCGATGGTGCGAGCGGCCGACTTGGCCAAGGCATCCACGACCCCTTCGCGCCGCCCGCCGCGCGGGCCGGTGGAGCCGAACAGCACGTCGCCCAGGTTGCCGAGCATGCCTGCACCGTCGGCACCCGGCAGGGGCTGGGTCGCACGGGATCCAGCTTGCTCGGCCCCTGCCTGGGCGCGTGCTTTGAGCAGCTCGTAGGCCGATTCCCGGTCTTGGACCTTCTCGTACACCCCTGCCACCAGCGAGCGTTGCAACAGCACGCGCCGTTGCTCGGGCGTGATCGGCCCGATCTGGCTGCCTGGCGGCAGCACGTAGACGCGCTCGGTCACGCCTGGGCGTCCTTTTTCATCCAGGAAACTGACCAGCGCCTCGCCCACGGCCAATTCGGTGATGGCGGCTTGCAGGTCCAGCGAAGGATTGGCGCGCATCGTGCTGGCCGCGGCTTTGACGGCTTTCTGGTCGCGCGGGGTGAAGGCGCGCAGGGCGTGCTGTACCCGATTGCCCAGTTGGGCCAGCACGCTGTCGGGGATGTCCAGCGGGTTTTGAGTCACGAAATACACCCCCACGCCCTTGGAGCGCACCAGGCGTACCACCAACTCGATGCGCTCGAGCAAGGCCTTGGGCGCATCTTTGAACAAGAGGTGCGCTTCGTCGAAGAAGAACACCAGTTTGGGCTTGTCGAGGTCTCCCACTTCGGGCAGCGTCTCGAACAGCTCCGACAGCATCCATAGCAAAAACGAGGCGTACAGCTGAGGTGCGTTCATCAAGCGGTCGGCCGCCAGGATGTTGACGACGCCCTGACCGGCCTCGGTTTGCATGAAGTCCCCGATGTCCAGCATGGGCTCGCCGAAGAAGCGGTTACCGCCTTGTTCTTCGATGCGCAGCAACCCCCGCTGAATGGCCCCCACGCTGGCGGCGCTGATGTGGCCGTAGTCGGTGGTGAACTGCTTGGCGTTGTCGCCGACGAACTGCAGCATGGACCGCAGGTCTTTCAGGTCCAGCAGCAGCAATTGGTGGTCGTCGGCGATCTTGAACACCAGCGTGAGCACGCCTTGCTGAGTTTCGTTCAGGTCGAGCATGCGGCCCAGCAGCAGTGGGCCCATGTCGCTGATGGTGGCGCGCACCGGGTGACCCTGTTCACCGAAGACATCCCACAGGGTGGTCGGGCAAGCCCAAGGCTCAGGCGGGTTCAGGCCGCGCTCGGCCAGGACCTTGGCCACCTTGTCGGGCAAGCTGCCGCGCTGCGAGATGCCGGTGAGATCGCCTTTGACGTCAGCCATGAACACCGGCACGCCGATTTTGGAGAAATTCTCGGCCAGGGTTTGCAGGGTGACGGTCTTGCCCGTGCCCGTGGCTCCGGTGATCAGGCCATGGCGGTTGGCCAGGGCGGGCAGCAGGTGGCATTGGATGTCGCCGCGCTGGGCGATCAAGAGAGGGTCGGCCATGGCAGCAGCTGGTGTGGGTGGCACAAGTAAAATCGCAGTCTATCCAACAAATCCGTTTTCCAAGCGCTGCGCCGGTGGTTTTGCGTGCCGGTGCGGCCTGCCAGGAGCTTTCCGACCATGGCCGGACATTCCAAATGGGCCAACATTCAGCATCGTAAAAGCCGCCAGGACGAAAAGCGCGGCAAGATCTGGACGCGTGTCATCCGCGAGATCATGGTGGCTGCCCGTCAAGGGGGCGGCGACCTCTCGGCCAATCCGCGCTTGCGCTTGGCCGTCGAGAAGGCCAAGGCGGCCAACATGCCGGCCGATACGATCAAGCGCAACATCGACAAGGCCACGGGCAACCTCGAAGGCGTGCATTACGAGGAGGTCCGCTACGAGGGCTATGGCATTGGCGGTGCAGCCGTCATCGTCGATTGCATGACCGACAACCGCGTGCGCACGGTGGCCGAGGTGCGTCATGCCTTCAACAAGCATGGCGGCAATTTGGGCACCGAAGGCTCGGTGGCCTTCCAGTTCAAGCATTGCGGGCAGTTCGTGTTCGCGCCCGGCACCAGCGAGGACAAGGTCATGGAGGTGGCCTTGGACGCCGGCGCCGAAGACGTGCTGACCGATGAGGACGGCAGCATCGAGGTGCTGTGTGCGCCGGCCGACTTCGAGACCGTTCAGCAGGCCTTGCAAGCCGCAGGTCTGAAGGCCGAAGTCGCCGAGGTCACGATGCGTGCTGAAAACACCGTCACCTTGGAAGGCGAAGACGCTGCGCGCATGCGCAAACTGCTGGATGCGCTCGAGGACCTCGACGACGTCCAGGAGGTTTATCACAACGCCGAGATCAACGACTGATCTGGGCTTTACGGACATCCCCATGAAAGTTCTCGTCATCGGCTCCGGCGGCCGTGAGCATGCGCTGGCCTGGAAGCTGGCGCAGTCCGCGCGCGTGCAAACCGTGTATGTGGCCCCTGGCAATGGGGGCACGGCGCTGGACAAGCGCTTGCGCAACGTGCCGATCACCGACATTGCCGAACTGGCCGACTTTGCTCAGTCCGAGAAGATCGCGCTGACGGTGGTCGGCCCCGAGGCCCCGTTGGCTGCTGGCGTGGTCGATGCCTTTCGCGCCCGTGGCCTGCGCATCTTCGGCCCCACGCAGGCGGCCGCCCAGCTCGAAAGCTCCAAGGCCTTCGCCAAAGACTTCATGAAGCGCCATGGCATCCCCACGGCGGCCTACGAAACCTTCAGCGACGCGGCCGCAGCCCATGCCTATGTGGACCGCCTGGGGGCTCCCATCGTGATCAAGGCCGATGGCTTGGCGGCCGGCAAGGGCGTGGTCGTGGCCATGAGCTTGTCCGAAGCCCATCAAGCGGTGGACTGGATGCTGCTGGACAACAAGCTCGGCGTGCAGCACAACGCCGGCGGGGCCCGGGTCGTGATCGAGGAATACCTGCAGGGCGAGGAAGCCAGCTTCATCGTGCTGTGCGACGGCAAGAACGTGCTGCCCCTGGCCACCAGCCAGGACCACAAGCGCTTGCTCGATGCCGATGCCGGCCCCAACACCGGCGGCATGGGGGCGTACTCGCCTGCGCCGGTGGTCACGCCCAATGTGCACGCGCGCGTGATGCAGGAGATCGTCGGCCCCACCATCGCGGGCATGGCCAAAGACGGCATTCCCTACACCGGTTTTTTGTATGCCGGCTTGATGATCGATGCGCAGGGTCGGCCCAAGACCTTGGAGTTCAACTGCCGCATGGGCGACCCCGAGACCCAGCCCATCATGATGCGGCTGCGCAGCGATCTGTTGGAGGTGCTGCTGGCCGCCACCGAGGGGACGCTGGACAAGGTCGAGCTCACTTGGGACCGCCGGGTGGCCCTGGGGGTGGTGTTGGCCGCCCATGGCTACCCGCTGCAGCCGCGCAAAGGCGATCCCATCGAGGGCTTGCCGGCCGAGGCGCCCGACGCCATGGTCTTTCATGCCGGCACCATGCTCGATGGCGATGGTCAGCTGCGGACGGCCGGCGGCCGGGTGCTGTGCGTGACCGCGCTGGGCGACTCGGTCAAAGCGGCTCAGCAGCGCGCCTATGAGACCCTGCGGGGCATCCGTTTCGACGGCATGCAGTACCGCAGCGACATCGGTTTTCGGGCCCTGCGGCGGTAAGCGCCATGGATGTCGCGGCGGTACGTCACTACCTGCTGGCGCTGCAAGAGCGCATCGTGAGCGCCTTGGAAGCGGCCGACGGCCAAGCCTTCTTGCGCGACGCATGGACGCGGCCTCCTGGTGAGACTTTGCAAGGCGATGGCCTGACGCGCTTGGTGGAAGAAGGCGGTCTCTTCGAGCGAGGCGGTTGCAATTTTTCGCATGTGCGAGGCCCCCGGTTGCCGGCGTCGGCCACGCAACACCGTCCCGAGCTGGCCGGCGCGCCGTTCGAGGCCCTGGGCGTGTCCTTGGTGCTGCATCCGCGCAATCCCTATGTGCCCACCGTGCACATGAACGTGCGCATGCTCGCGGCCTTGCCGGCCGAGGCGCAGCCGGTCACCTGGTTCGGGGGCGGCATGGACCTGACGCCTTACTACGGCTTCGAAGAGGACGCGGTGCATTTCCACCGCAGTTGCCGCGAGGCCCTGGCTCCGTTCGGCGCGGACAAGTACCCCCGCTTCAAGCGCTGGTGCGACGAGTACTTCTTTCTGAAGCATCGAAACGAACCCCGCGGCATCGGCGGAATCTTCTACGATGATTTCAATGAGGGCGGCTTCGATACCGGCTTTGCGCTGACGCGCGCCGTCGGAGACGCCTTCTTGGGGGCCTACTTGCCCATCGTCGAGCGGCGCCGAGCCCTGCCCTATGGGCAGCGTGAACGCGATTTCCAGGCCTATCGTCGGGGACGTTATGTCGAGTTCAATCTGGTCTGGGACCGGGGCACCCACTTTGGCCTGCAGTCTGGCGGACGCACCGAGTCCATCTTGATGTCGATGCCACCGAGTGCGCAATGGCGCTATCGCTGGACGCCGCAGCCGGGCACGCCCGAGGCGCGTTTGTACAGTGAGTTTCTCGTGCCGCGCGATTGGGTCTGAGGCGGCCACCATGGAAGCCCGGCGCGTGGGGATCTTTGGCGGCAGCTTCGATCCCGTGCACAACGCTCACGTGGCGCTGGCCCGGCTGGCGCTGGCCCACCTGGCCTTGGATCGCGTGGTGTGGATTCCCGCTGGCCAGCCCTGGCAGAAGGCCCGCCGCCTGGCGCCGGCCGAGCATCGCCTGGCCATGGTGCGAGCCGCGGTGGCCGATGAGCCGCGCTTCGAGGTGGACGACTGCGAGATCCGTCGAGCCGGCCCGAGTTATACCTTGGACACCGTCAAGGAGCTGCGTGAGCGATGGCCCGGGGTGCAAGAGTGGTTCCTGATCTTGGGGCAGGATCAGTACGCCGCATTGTCCACCTGGCACGGCTGGCGCGAGCTGCTGCAATGCGTGACGTTGGCCGTGGCCGGACGCGAGGGATGCGAACCAGCCCAGCCCGAGGCCCTGCGCTCGGTGCCCCATCGCCTCCACACCCTGCCTTTGCCACCGTTACCCGTGTCCTCCACCCTGGTGCGGCAACGCCGGGCCGCAGGTTTGGACATCGTCGCTCTGGTTCCGCCGGCAGTGGCAAGCTATATTGATTGCCATCGGCTCTATCTCACCGAATGACACGCCTCAATACCCCCTCAATGGACATCCGCAAACTGCAACGCGCCATCGTCAATGGCCTGGAAGACGTCAAGGCTCAGGACATCGTGATCTTCAACACCGAGCACCTTTCGCCGCTGTTCGAGCGCGTGATCGTGGCCTCGGGCACGTCCAACCGTCAAACCAAGGCCCTGGCCGCCAGCGTGCGCGAAGAGGTCAAGAAGCAAGGGTTTTCGGTGATCAGCACCGAGGGGGAGGACAACGGCGAGTGGATCATCGTCGACTGCGGGGCGGCCGTGGCGCACATCATGCAGCCGGCCATTCGCCAGTACTACAACCTCGAGGAGATCTGGGGGGACAAACCCGTCAGGCTCAAACTGAGCCAGACCAAGACCCTGCCTCAAGCCCGTGGGCCCGAGGCATCGACGCCGGCCAAGTCGGCGACTTCTGCGAAGAAAACGACGGCGACCGCCCAAAAAGCGACCGCAACGAAGAAAACGACCGCGGCGAAGACGACTGCAGCGAAGAAACCGACTGCAGTAAAGAAAGCCGCTGTCGTCAAGAGCACGACCGCGGTCAAGAAAACGGCGGCCGCCAAGACCACCGGGGCGGCGAAAAAAACCGCCGCCGCAAAGTCTGCACCCGCCAAACGGCCTGCCGCGAAGAAGGCGGCCTCGCGCAGCAAAGCATGAAGCTCGTCGTCGTCGCGGTCGGCCAGCGGATGCCGGGCTGGGCCGAGACGGCGTATGAGGACTACGCCCGGCGCTTTCCGCCCGAACTGCGGCTGGAACTGAAGGCGGTCAAGACCGAACCGCGCGGATCCAAGTCGCTCGACACCTTGCTGGCGGCCGAGCGCACACGCATCGAGGCGGCCTGCCCGAAAGGAGCGCGCACCGTGGTGCTCGATGAGCGCGGCGATCGGCTCACCACCCAGCAATTGAGTGTGCGCTTGAAGGACTGGATGCACGGTGGGCGCGACGTGGCGTTGCTGATCGGCGGGCCCGACGGTCTGGACCCGGCCTTGCGCGATGGGGCCGATGAGCGCATTCGGTTGTCCGACCTGACCTTGCCGCATGCCATGGTGCGTGTGCTGTTGGCCGAGCAGCTGTACCGAGCCTGGTCGCTGATCGTGGGGCATCCCTACCACCGGGAATGAGCATCGACCTTCGCATGAGCGCCGACTTCAACTTCATCTACCTGGCTTCTCAAAGCCCTCGCCGCCGGCAATTGCTCGACCAAATCGGCGTGCCCTACGAGCTCCTCCTGCCCGAGGCCGACGAAGACGCAGAGGCCCTCGAGGCCGTGTGCGCCGGGGAGTCCGCCAAAGACTATGTGCAACGCGTCACCTGCGCCAAGCTGGACGCTGCACTCGCGCGCCGGGCTCGTCGCGCCTTGCCCGAGGCGCCGGTGCTGTGCGCGGACACCACGGTGGCCTTGGGGCGGCGCATTCTGGGCAAGCCGGCCGACGCCGTGCAGGCGCGTGAGATGCTGATGGCTTTGTCCGGACGCGAACACCGGGTGTTGACGGCCGTGGCCGTGGGGCAGGGGGCGCGGCGTGAGCTGCTGCTCAACGTCTCGCGCGTGCGTTTCTCGATCCTGGCGCCGGATCAGATCGACCGCTATGTGGCCAGCGGCGAGCCTTTTGGCAAGGCTGGAGCCTACGGCATCCAGAGCCGCGCGGCGGTGTGGATCGACCGTATCGTCGGCAGTTACTCCAGTATCATGGGTTTGCCGCTGCACGAAACCGGCCTGCTGCTGCAGCGCTTTGGCGTGCGTGTCTGAAGTGATCGGTTCGAGCGTTGCATGCAAGACATCCTGATCAACTGGTCGCCCCAGGAAACCCGTGTGGCCATCGTCGAGAATGGCGCGGTGCAGGAGCTGCACATCGAGCGCACGCTCGAGCGGGGGTTGGTGGGCAACATTTACACCGGCAAAGTGGTGCGCGTGCTGCCGGGCATGCAATCGGCCTTCATCGACATTGGGCTGGAGCGCGCGGCCTTCCTGCACGTGGGGGACTTGGTGCACCGCAACGGCACTGGCGAGGCGGCTGCGGCCACCCCCATCGAGAAGCTCGTCTTCGAAGGCCAGAGTCTCACGGTGCAAGTGATCAAGGATCCGATCGGCACCAAGGGCGCACGCCTGTCGGCCCAGATCAGCATCGCCGGACGGTTGCTGGTGTACCTGCCCCACGACGACCACATCGGCATCTCGCAGAAGATTGGCTCCCCCGAATTGCGCGAGCAGTTGCGTGCGCGCATGGCTCGCTTGGTCGGACAAGCCCAAGACGGCGGCGGCGGTGGATTCATCCTGAGGACCAATGCCGAAGACGCCAGCGACGAGGAACTGGCCGCGGATATCGCGTACTTGCGCAAGACTTGGGCAGGGGTGCGCGAGCGTTCTTTCAAGAGCCCGCCCGGGACCTTGCTGTACGAAGACCTCAACCTCGCACAGCGGGTGCTGCGCGATCTCGCAGGGGAAGACACCCAATCCATCCGCATCGACTCGCGCATGCAGTTCGAGGCGCTGCAAGCCTTCGGCCGCGAGTTCACGCCCCGAGCGGTGCGCAAGTTGGAGCTCTACACGGGGGAGCGGCCGATCTTCGATCTCTACAACATCGACCAGGAGATCGAGCGGGCCCTGGCCCGGCGCGTGGATCTCAAGTCTGGGGGCTATCTCATCATCGACCAGACCGAGGCTTTGACGACCATCGATGTGAACACCGGCGGTTACGTCGGCGCGCGCAATTTCGATGACACGATTTTCAAGACCAATCTCGAGGCGGCTCAGGCCATCGCCCGCCAACTGCGTCTGCGCAACCTGGGCGGCATCATCATCGTCGACTTCATCGACATGGTGCGCGAGGACCATCAGGAAGCGGTGCTGGCCGAGCTGCGGCGTCAGCTCGCGCGCGACCGTGTCAAGATGACCGTCAGTGGCTTCACCCAGCTCGGCCTGGTGGAGATGACGCGCAAACGCACCCGCGAGTCGCTGGCCCGCATGCTGTGCGAGCCTTGCCCCACCTGCCAGGGCAAGGGCTCGGTCAAGACGGCGCGCAGCGTGTGCTACGACATCTTGCGCGAAATCTTGCGCGAGGCCCGACAGTTCAATCCCAAGGAATTCCGGGTGGTGGCCAGCGCGGCCGTGGTCGAGATGTTGCTGGATGAGGAGAGCCAGTACCTGGCCGGGCTGAGCGAGTTCATCGGCAAGCCCATCTCGCTGCGCACCGAGCCCACGCTGTCGCCTGAGCAATACGACATCGTCTTGCTGTGATCGGCGTCAGCCTTTGGAGCGGGGCACTCGTCCCATCAAGTAAAACTCGTCATTCGGACGCAGGTTGATCAAGTTGGCCATGCGATTGGACAGGCCGAACAACGCGGTGATCGCGCCAATGTCCCAGATGTCCTCGTCCGAGAAGCCGTGCGCGTGCAGCGCCTCGAAATCGGCGTCCACCACTTCATGCGAGCGCAGGCAGACCTTCAGCGCAAAGTCGAGCATGGCTTGCTGGCGTGGGCTCAGGTCGGCCTTGCGGTGATTCACCGCAATCTGGTCGGCCAGCAGGGGCTGCTTCTCGTAGACGCGCAGGATGGCACCATGAGCGACCACACAGTACAAGCAGTGGTTTGCGCCGCTCGTGGCCACCACGATCATTTCTTTCTCGCCCTTGGACAGCCCCGACTCGCGCAGCATCAGCGCATCGTGGTAGGCGAGGAAGGCTCGGCATTCGTCGGGCCGGTGCGCCAGGGCCAGAAAGACATTGGGCACGAAGCCGGCCTTGTCCTGGACCTCCAGAAAGCGCCGGCGCAGGTCTTCGGGAACGTCGAGCAGCTCGGGCACGGGGTAGCGGCTGATGGGAGCAGGGGCCATGATGGGCAAGCGATGCGGGGACAGGATGTCCATTATCGTGAGCGCCCAGACACAAGGCCCCCCGGGTCTGCCCGGGGCCCTCGTTGGGAACTGTTGCATCTGCATGCTCGCAGCAGCACCCGCACAGGCGACAATACGGGGTTGAGGCCGACGGAACCTGTCGGCATGAACCGGCTCACACGCCTGGAGGGCGCGCAGCCGTCGGCCGGGTGAGCGCCGCAACAGCATCAGTCCAAGGAGTTCGATGAGGATGTGGTCCCGACGTTCCTTCATGGCCGTGCCGGCCGCCATGGTGGCCTGGCCGGCCGTGGCGCAGTTCCGGGTCGACATTTCAGGCGTGGGGGCCACCCAGTTCCCGATTGCAGTCCTGGCCTTCGATGGCGAGGCTGGGCGCACGCAGCAGGTCTCGGCCATCGTGCGGGCCGATCTGGAGCGGTCTGGCCAGTTTCGCATGGTGCCCACCGACGGGGCCGTGCTCAACGAGCGCGCGATGCCCGTGATGACCGCCTGGCGCAGCCGCGGGGCCGATGCTTTGGTGGCCGGCAGCATCACTCGGCTGGCTGATGGCCGGGTCGACGTGCGCTTCAAGCTCTGGGATGCCGTGCGGGGGCAGGACCTCGGCGGCGAAGCCCATGCGGTGGCCGATGCCGACTTGCGCCTGGCCGCGCACCGCATTGCCGACTACGTCTATGAGAAACTCACCGGGGAGCGTGGTGTTTTTGCCACGCGCATTGCCTATGTGACCCAGGCCGCGCAGCGACACACGCTGTGGGTGGCCGATTCGGACGGTGAGGGGGCGCAGGTGGCGCTGACCAGTGCCGAGCCCATCATCTCGCCCGCGTGGTCGCCCGACGGCCGCGAGCTTGCCTACGTGTCCTTCGAGACGCGCAAGCCCGTGGTCTTCGCCCAAGAGGTGGCTTCCGGGCAGCGGCGTGCGATTGCCAGCTTCAAGGGCTCCAACAGTGCGCCGGCCTGGTCGCCCGACGGTCAGCACATCGCCGTCGTGCTCACGCGCGATGGTTCATCCCAGATCTACACCGTCCAGCGCAGTGGCAACACTCTTCGCCGGCTCACCTCCAGCATGGGGATCGACACCGAGCCGGTCTACACCCCCGACGGGCGGCAGATCTACTTCGTCAGTGATCGAGGGGGCAGTCCACAGATCTATCGCATGTCGGCCTCGGGCGGCGCGGCCGAGCGTGTGACCTTCAGTGGAAGCTACAACATCAGTCCTGCGATCAGCCCGGATGGCCGCTGGATGGCCTACATCTCCCGCGAGGGCAACGCGTTTCGCTTGCAGCTGATGGAGCTGGCCACAGGCAACGTGACCGCGTTGACCACCACGGCGCACGACGAAAGCCCGAGTTTTGCACCCAACAGCCGTCTCATCGTCTACGCCACGCGTCAGAATGGCCGCAACGTGCTGATGACCACCACGCTGGATGGCCGCATCAAGGCCACGTTGTTGTCCAATCGAGGCGATGTTCGAGAGCCGGCTTGGGGGCCCTACGGACGATGAACCCGACCCCATCACGGTCTCGTGTCAGCCTGGCGGGCCGCTGTGGCGTTGAGCCCGTTGGCGCCCTCGGGCTGCTTTCGTGTATCCGATGTCATTCCAAGGAGAAAAGTCCATGAATCTGCGTTCCCTGGCCAAGTTCGGCGGCACCGTGCTGCTGTCGGTCGTCCTGGCCGCTTGCGGCTCCAACGTCAAGCTCGATGAAACGCCGGTGGAATCGCGCACGGCCACCCCGGTGCCCGGCGGCTCTGGCCAGTCCCAGGCGCAGTCGCAGGTTTCGACGGTGACCGCCCCGGGCAGCTCGGGCAGCCAGCTGGAGGCGGCCAGCCAACTGGCCCGTGTGATCTACTTCGACTTCGACAGCTACGTGCTCAAGGAGGAGTTCCGTCCGACCGTGGCGGCCTATGCCCGACTGCTCACGGCGGATCCCAATCGTCGTCTGACGATCGAAGGCCACACCGACGAGCGCGGCGGCAGCGAGTACAACCTGGCCCTTGGTCAGAAGCGTGCCGAGGCCGTGCGCCGAGCCCTCGAACTGCTGGGCGTGCGTGAGTCGCAGTTGGAGGCCGTCAGCTATGGCAAGGAGCGTCCGGCCGTGGCCGGCTCCAACGAGGAAGCCTGGGCGAAGAACCGCCGGGCCGAACTGATCCTGCGCTGAGGATCCCGATGTCGAAGTCTCTGAGCCGATGCCTGGAGCGCGCACGAGGGCCGCGCCTGGCGCCTGCGGGGGCTGCCTTGGCCGTGGCCGCGGCCCTGTTCCTGCCCACCGGGGCGCATGCTTTGTTTGGCGACGATGAAGCGCGTCGGGCCATCCTCGATCTGCGCCAGCGATTCGAGCAGGCGGGCGAGGCGCAAAAGGTCGAGCAGGCCCGTACTGCCGAGCAGTTCGATCAGCTGCGCCGCAGTGTGCTCGAACTGAACACCCAGCTCGAGCTGATGCGAGGCGAGATCGCCCGCTTGCGTGGCCGCAACGAGGAACTGGCGCGCGAGATCGCCGAGTTGCAGCGGCGTCAGACCGACCTTGCCCAGGGGCTCGACGAGCGCATCCGTCAGGTCGAGCCGCAACGCACGGTGGTCGATGGCAAAGAGATCGTCGTGCGGCCCGATGAGCGGCGTGACTACGAGGCAGCACTGGACATCTTCCGCAAAGGCGACTTCCAAAACGCAGCAGCGGCGTTCATGTCTTTCCAGCGTCGCTACCCGGGCAGTGGCTACACCGAGTCCGTGCTGTACTGGCTGGGCAATGCCCATTACGGCCGGCGCGACTACAAAGAGGCCCTGGCCACGTTCCGGCAGCTCGTCACCACCGCGCCGGATCATCCGCGCGCACCCGAAGCGTGGTTGTCCATTGCGATGTGCCAGATCGAACTGAAGGATCGTCCCGGCGCTCGCCGCACGCTGGAAGACCTGATCAAGAACTACCCCCAGTCCGAAGCTGCGCGCGAAGCGCGCGAACGCCTGGCCGCCCTGAAGCAGTGAGTCCTTCTTGCAGGGCCTGAGCCTCCGGTGCGGGATGGGGGCTTGCCTACAATCAGGCCCATGCAAGACATCGATCTGTCCTCTCTCACGAGTCAGGTGCTGTGGGCGGCCTTCGTGCTCGCAGCCCTCTTCGGCGCCATTGCACAGCGCACCCATTTTTGCACCATGGGGGCAGTGTCGGACATCGTGACGATGGGTGACTGGAGCCGCATGCGCATGTGGGTCATGGCCATGGGGGTGGCCATCATCGGCTTCAACGTCATGGTGGGCCTGGGCTGGGTGTCGGCCGCCGACACTTTCTATGCCGGACCGCGGCTTTTGTGGTTGTCGGCCCTCGTGGGGGGGCTGCTTTTCGGCTTCGGCATGGTGCTGGCCTCGGGCTGCGGCAGCAAGACCCTGGTGCGTATCGGTGCGGGCAACCTGAAGTCCTTGGTGGTGTTCTTGGTGCTCGGTTTGGCGGCCTTTGCCACCTTGCGCGGCATCACCGGCGTGCTGCGTGTGAACACGGTCGATACCGTCTATGTCGAGCTGCCGATGGGCCAAGATCTGCCCCGATTGTGGAGCAGCTTGACCGGATGGGAGCCGTCCTTGTCGGCCTGGACCTGGGGGCTGCTGGTCGGCGGCGCCTGCCTGGCGTGGGCCTGGGCGCGGCCCGAGGGCCGCCGTGGCAACACCCTGCTGGCCGGGCTGGGGATCGGCGCCGTGATCGTGGGGGTGTGGTGGGTGTCTGGCCGGCTGGGCTTCGTGGCCGAGCACCCCGAGACGCTCGAGGCCACCTTCTTGGCCACCAATTCGCGGCGCATGGAGTCGCTCAGCTTCGTCGCTCCGTATGCTTATGCGCTGGACTGGTTGATTTATTTCAGCGACACCAGCAAGACGCTCACGCTGGGCATCGTCAGCTGTGCGGGCGTGGTGACCGGTTCGGCCCTCCAGGCGCTGGCCAGCGGCACGTTCCGTTGGGAGGGCTTCCGTGACGTCCAGGACACGGCCCACCATCTGATCGGAGGGGCACTGATGGGCGTGGGAGGCGTGACGGCCATGGGGTGCACGATCGGTCAGGGCCTGTCTGGCATCTCCACCCTGTCGCTGGGGAGTTTTCTGGCCTTGGCCGGCATCCTCATGGGCGCCGTGCTGGCGTTCAAGTATCAGACGTGGCGCTTGGCGCGCATGGCTTGAGCATGGAACCGGCGGCTTCTTGGGCCGAGGGGCTGGTCCCTCCTTCCGACGACCTCGAGCTGGAGCGCCGCTTCGGCGGTTTGCGCCGCCTGTACGGTGCGGCGGGCTACGGCCGTATCCGCGCGGCCCGCGTGGCCGTGGTGGGGGTTGGCGGCGTCGGTTCTTGGGCCGTGGAGGCCCTGGCACGCAGTGGCGTGGCCGAATTGGTGCTGATCGATCTGGACCATGTGGCCGAGTCGAACATCAATCGACAAATCCAAGCGCTCGATGCCACCCTCGGCCAGGCCAAAGTGCTGGCCTTGCGCGAGCGCATCGCCGGCATCCATCCGGGCTGCCGGGTGCGCGCGATCGAGGAGTTCGTCGAACCGGACAACTGGCCTGCGCTGCTGGACGGGCACACCATCGATGCCTTGATCGATGGCTGCGACCAAGTGCGAGCCAAGCAAGCCTTGGCGCAATGGGCGCTGAGCCAGCCTCGGCTCGTGCACGTCTGCGTCGGGGCGGCCGGGGGCAAGCGTCACGCGCACCGGGTCGAGCTGGCCGACCTCGCCGAGGTCACCCATGACCCCTTGCTCGCCTCGCTGCGCCAACGCCTGCGCAAGCAAGGACTGGCGCCGCGCCAGGGGCGCATCGGAGTGGCTTGCGTGTATTCGAAGGAACCGGTCGGGCGGCCCGATGGGGCCTGCAGCACCGATGGCAGCCTCAATTGTCACGGCTATGGATCGGTGGTGTCGGTCACGGCCACCTTTGGGCTCGTGGCGGCAGGAGCTGTGCTCGACCGGCTGGCAGCCGGTGAGGCTTGATGCATTGACCAGTTCATGTCTATAATCACAGGCTTTCCGGGTCGTTAGCTCAGTCGGTAGAGCAGCGGACTTTTAATCCGTTGGTCGCAGGTTCGAATCCTGCACGACCCACCACCTTCGATACCGTCTGGCCCGTGCCGGTCAGACGCTGGCCCAAGGGCTGGGGCTCTTAGCTCAGCTGGTAGAGCAGCGGACTCTTAATCCGTAGGTCGTAGGTTCGAATCCTACAGGGCCCACCAACCTCCCCAAGCGCTCCCATAGCGATCCCCAAGCGGGTCGATCGAGCCATGCGACTGCCGTGCGACGGTGGCGCGTTGCGGCGTCGTTTTCGCGCGATCTGTGAGGTCGCTGGCGCTTGCGGAGGGGCGCCGATCAGGACGTACTGCGCAGGCGCAGTCGGTTGGGCAGGGGCGTGGAGCGGCGCAGCACGTCCTCGGCGAGCCATACGGCCGAGCGGCGCGCGCGCTGGGCGACGGTGGGCAAGGGCAGTTGCTGGTAGTCGTCGTTGAAGACCTCGAAGCTGTAGTCGCCTCGGTAGCCCAGCCGATCCAGCCGCACCACGATGTCAGCCAGCGCATCCGTGTGCACACCTTCGCCGGGAAACACTCGGAAGTGACGCGCCGTGGTCATGCGCTCTTCGAAGCTGCGCACCTCGTTCCACAGGAAATCGGACAGCTGCACCAGAAAGATCTTGCTCGCATCGATGCCGTCCAAGGCATCGAGAGGCGTCTTGGCGGCCAGCAGGTGATAGGAGTCGATGGCCAATCCCAGGTTGGAGCGGTCGGCGCGGCACACCACCTCCCAAGCCGTGGTGTATTCATTGACGGTCCGTCCCCAGGACAAACCTTCATAGGCCACCTTGATGCCCAAGGGCACGGCCAACGTGGCCAGTTTGCGCAGGTCGCGGGCCAGATCGTCGAGGTCACTGCTGGCATGTTGTGAGGTGGACGAACACGCCAGCAGCACCTTGGCGCCTAGCGCATGGCACATCTCGAGCATGCCCTTGGCGATGTCGACCTTGTAGTCGTGCAGGTGGCCCGACAAGCCCTCGAAATCGCGCAAGACCTGAAACCCGGTGACGCGCAAGCCACTGGCACGAACCTCTTGCACGGCCGCGCGCCAGCCCTCGGGATGCCCCACCAAATCACGTGCCGAGAGCATGATCTGACCAAAGCCGGCTTCGCGCACGGCCCGAAGCTTGGCGCGCAGATCGCCGGCCAGGGTGATGGTGTCCATCCCAAAGTCGTCGAAGTGCATGGTCCACCTCACGCGGTCGGCAAAGGATGGTGCACCAGCTCGAAGGCCACGCTGCCCAGCCATGTCTGCGTCAGGGCGCCGCGGTCCTCGGTATGTACGCTGCTGGATTCGACGAAGTTCATGCCACGACGCGTGAGCTCGCGCACCGCTTGGCGTACATCCGGGGTGCCGAAGGCCACGCGATGCAGGGTTTCGTCCGGGTCTGCATCCATGGCGTCCGGTTCCGGCTCGATGAGTTGCAAGTAGAACTGCCCACAAGGGCTGGCCAGCACGCGCCCGCGGGGTAGGATGCCGAAGCGGGTCTCGTCGGGCAGGGCGGAGAAGCCGAAAAGTTCACCGTAGAACTCGGTCCAATCATCCATCCGGCCCAGGCCGATGTACTGCACCACACCGAACCAGTGCAACCCGGCCACTGCAGGGGGGTGCGGATCGACCGTGGGAATGGGCACGAAGTCGACGTCGTAAATCGAAAAGTCTTTGTACCGGTCGACGAGGTAGATGCGACTGCGGCCCACGCCGTGCAGTGCAGGGATGTGGAGCTCCATGGGCTGGGGTTGTGCTGGCACCGGCCAGCCACCGCGCTCGATCGCACGCCGCCAGGCCGCACCGGCATCGCGCACGCGCAAGGCGATGGCGGCGATCTCGGGGGCATCCCCCGGTTGCACGGCCTCGGGAACTCCTTCGGCATGGGCGTTGATGACGATGTTCATCGAGCCTTGTCGATACAACAGCACCTCGCGCGATCGGTGCCGTGCGATGGGCCGAAAACCCATGATCTCCAGCACCTGCCCCAGGGCTTGAGGCCGGCGTGTGGCGAATTCCACGAATTCGATGCCGTCCAGCCCCAGGGGGTTGGGCGGCTCGTCGATGGCTTCACGGTTGCGCGCGTTGGAGCAGGTCGATGCCGTCATACCGATTTCCTTTCAGTCGCCGCGGCGCTGCGCGACCAAACGTCGAAAGTGCGATTCCATGCGCTGTGCATCGGGGACGAGGCCGGTGAACAGCTCGAAGGCGCCCACGGCCTGACCGACGGCCATGCCCCCGCCGTCCACCGTTGGGCAGCCGATGCGCCGGGCCGTCTTGAGCAGCTCCGTTTCGAGCGGGAAATACACGACCTCGGCCACCCACAGCGTGGGCCGCAGCAGCTCGACCGGCAGCGGCAAGCCCGGCAGCTTGTCCATGCCCGTGGGCGTGGCGTGCACCAGACCGGTGGCACTGTGCATCGCGCGCGCGATGTCGGCTTCGGCGCGGGCCCGGCCTTGGCCATGGCGCGCGTTGAGCGCCTCTGCCAGCGCCTGGGCACGCTCGGTCTCGCGATCCACCAGCACGAGTTGCTGGGCTCCCAGCCGCAAGACCGTGTGAGCGATGGCCGCTCCCGCGCCGCCGGCGCCCAGCACCACCACTTCGGACAGATCGGCTGCCGGCAGCGCACGACGAAAACCCCAGGCCCAGCCGGTGCCGTCGGTGTTGTGTCCCACCAGTCGGCCGTGGCGGCACACGATGGTGTTGACCGCGCCCATCGCGCGGGCCTCGTCGGACAGCTCGTCCAACAGAGGGATCACGGCCTGCTTGCAGGGGTAGGTGATGTTCAGTCCCGCAAAGCCCATCGTGCGCACGGCCTGCAGCAGGACAGGCAGGGCCTCGACGCCCGAGCCCGTGCGGTCCAGATCGATGAGTTGGTAGTGCAGCCGAAGGCCGTGGTGGCGAGCTTCTTCCTCGTGCATCGCCGGCGTCAGTGAGCGCTGGATCCCGGCGCCAATGAGGCCGACGAGCAGCTTGCGATCCTCGACGCAGACCGTCTGGTGCGCCGGGGTGGACGTTTCCACGCGAGTGGGAGCCTGGATCACGGCGATGCTTCCTGATTACTTGCGCACTTTGGCCAGTTCGGCATTGAGCGCGGCCACGGTGTCCGCGCCCACGCTCTGGGTGTGCTTGTCGATGACGGGCTTGACCTTCTCGCGGAAGCGCGCCAGCTCGGCGGCGGACAGCTCCGTGACCTGCATGCCGGCTTTGCGCAGGTTGTCCAGCGCCACGCTGGCCTGTTGACGCGACAGTTCACGCTGGAAGCGTGTGGCTTCGGCAGCCGCTTCGGTGAAGATGCGCTTTTCGTCGTTGCTGAGGCTGTCCCACAGGCGCTTGCTCACCAGCAAGGCTTGGGGGTTGTACACATGGCGGGTGAGCGTCAGGTACTTCTGGACTTCGTGGAACTTCGATGCGTAGATGGTCGTTTCCGGGTTCTCCTGTCCGTCGATGGCTTTCTGCTCCAACGCGGTGTAGACCTCTGGGAACGGCATGGGCGTGGCGTTTGCCCCAAGCGTGTTGAACAGGTCGATGTAAATCGGCGACTGGATCACTCGAATCTTCAGGCCGGCGATGTCCTCGACCTTGGTCACCGGCCGACGGTTGTTGGTGAGGTTGCGAAAGCCCAGGTCCCAATACCCCAAACCGACGAGATTCTTCTCTTCCAACTTGGCCAAGAGGTGTTTGCCAAAAGGCCCATCGGTGACGGCATCGGCTTCCTGCGGCGAGGCAAACAGGAAGGGGAAGTCGAAGACCGCAAATTCCTTGACTTGGGCCGTGAGGATGCCTGCGTTGAGCACGGTCATCTCCACGGTGCCGCCTTGCAGGGCTGAGACGGTTTGCAGGTCACCGCCCAGCGTGCCTCCGGGGAACAAGCGCACGGTGATCTTCTTTCCCGATTTCTGGGCCACCAGGTCGGCGAACTTTTGTGCGCCCTCGGCTTGCGGGTGACCCTTTTGGTTTTGGAAAGCGAACTTGATGGTGCGCTCTTTGATGTCTTGGGCCAACGAGGCCGTCATCGGCATCAGGGCCGCAACGCTCAGGCACAGTACGCGAGTCAGGGCTTTGAGGGTCATGGATGTCTCCTATCAGTGGGGTGGTGGAGCGGGCCGACGGCCCGCATCAGCCGCCGAACCAGCGGGCCGGCACGGTGACGATCGAAGGAAATAGCACCAACAAGAACAGCACGGCGGTCTGTGCGGCCATGAAGGGCAACACGCCGCGAGCGACCGCATCGAGCTTCATGCGGCCCACGCCAGAGACCACGTTGAGCACCGTGCCGACTGGAGGGGTGAGCAGGCCAATGGCGTTGACGATGATGAACAGCACCCCGAAATACACGGGGTCGATCCCGGCGGCCTTGATCACCGGCATGAGCACCGGCGTGAGAATCAAGATCGTGGGCGTCATGTCCATGGCCGTGCCGACGACCAGAACGAGCACCAAAATGGCCACCAAAAGCAGTGTGGGCCGGTCGATGAGGGGTTCCAACAGATCGATGACCATCGACGGCAGATCCGCCACCGTGATCAACCAGGCACTGACCATGGCTGCGGCCACGAGGAACATGATCACTGCACTGGTGCGAGCCGACGCGACGAAAATCGGATAAAGCTGACGCAGCGACAGCTCGCGATAGATCACGGTGGAGACGAACAGCGCATACACGGCCGCCACCACGGCCGCTTCGGTCGGCGTGAACACCCCCAGCCGCAAGCCCACCAGGATGATGACCGGCAGCATCAGTGCCCACAGGGATTCGCGCAGCGCCACCCGAATCTCGCGTGCCGACTTGCGCGGCGGCGGCACGATCTTGTCCTTGCGCACCAGCCACCACCAGGTGCACCACAGTGCCGCGCCCATCAGCACACCGGGCACGATACCGGCCATGAACAACTTGGCGATGGACACGTTGGCCGCCACGCCAAAGATCACGAAGCCGATGCTGGGTGGGATGACCGGCCCGATGATGCCGGCCGAGGCGATCAAGCCGGCCGAGGTGGCCTTGTCATGTCCAGCCTTGACCATCATCGGCAGCAGCAAGGCCGTGAGCGCGGCCGCGTCGGCCACCGCCGATCCTGACAGTGCAGCCATCAGGCAGGCGGCCATCACCGCCACATAGCCCAGCCCCCCCTTGACATGGCCCACCAGTGCCAAGGCGAGGTTGACGATGCGCTGAGACAGGCCGCCCACATTCATGATCTCGCCGGCCAACATGAAAAACGGAACGGCCAGCAGCGGAAAACTGTCGGCGCCGTTGATGAGGTTTTGCGCCAGGATCTGCGCATCGAAGAGATCGAGATGCCACATCATTGCCACCGCGCTGGCCAGCAGGGCAAACGCAATGGGCACGCCCAGCGCCATGACGCCGAGCAGCGAGACGAGGAAGACGGCCACGGTCATCGCAGACTCCTTCAGCGCGCGTGGGAACTGGGGGTGGCGGCAGACGCATCGTTGGGCGCTGTGCCGTGGCCGTGTGCGAGATCTTCGGACGCGGTCACCTGCACCATGTCCGCATCGGTGAGTTGGCCGCGCAGGGCTTTGAGCACATCGAGCACCAGCAACGCGGCTCCCGAGACGGCAAACACCACGCCCGGAGCGTAGAACCAACCCATCGACAAGCCGGTGACCGGGGCCTGCACGTCCCAGTTGATGCGCAATTGCTTCCAACTGCCGTCGAACACCAAGCCACAGATGACCAGCATCAGCCCATGGCCCAGCAACAAACAGGCCTTCTTGCCGGCTCGTGGCAGCAGGGCCACGACCACATCGGTGCCCAGATGGCCCTTGTCCCTGAGCGCGACGATGGCCCCGAGGAAGGTGACCCACACGAACAGCCAGCGTGACAACTCCTCGGACACGGTGATGCCGGAATTGAAGACATAACGCAGCACCACGTTGCCGAACACGAGCACCACCATCACCGCCAGAAAGGCGGCCATCAGGCCATCGAGCAGGCGGCAATAGCGATCGAAGAGTCGGTTCACCCGCAGTTCTCGTCTGAGAGGCCAGATCGCCCGCGCGGACGCAGCAGGCGGCCAGATGGCCGGGTTCGAGCGGATGATCCTTGGGCATCCGCCATGACCGAATAATGTACGAACTGGTTAGTTTTTCACTAGGGACTTTCCCGAACTGCGGGATCGGCGCCCAGAGGCTGCCGATGGCGCCGTGCGGCTTTACTTACGGACGTAGCGGACGATGAGGTCGACGATGCTGGCGCGCCGGGCCGCCAGGGCCTCGGGCGAGGCCATGTCGCGTTTGAAGATCAGCGAGAAGGTGTACCGGTTGGACACGTTGAAGAAGCACAGGGCGCTGATCGACATGTGCAGGTCCACCGGGTCGAGATCGTCGCGAAACACGCCGGCGGCCCGACCGCGCTCGTAGACGGCGCGCACAGCGTCGATGGCCGGCACGTTGAGCTGCTGAATGGTTTGCGACTGCGCGAGGAATTCGCCCCGATGGATGTTCTCATTCATCACCAAACGGATGAAGTCGGGGTTGGCGTTCTGGTAGTCGAAGGTGAAGGCCACCAAGGTGCGCAAGGCTTCCTCGGGGGGCAGGTCTTCCAAGTGAAGTTCGCCCTCGATCTGGCGAATGCGGCGGTAGGCTTCCTCCAGCACGGCAACGTACAGGCCTTCTTTGCTGCCGAAGTAGTAGTAAATCATCCGCTTGCTGGTGCGTGTGAGCTCGGCAATTTCGTCGATGCGTGCCCCCGTCAGCCCTTTGGCGGCAAACTCCCGGGTGGCCACCTCCAGGATGTCCTGCATCGTGCGCTCCGGGTCGTTGGTGCGGGGGGCTGCGGCCGCCTTGCGGGTGCGCTTCGAGGCGGCTAACGCAGATGCACGGACTGTTTCGTTCATGGTGGCGTGGGCAGACATGGCAGCAAGCGTGGACCCAAGGCTTTCATTATCACCGGCGACGCGCCGCCCCGGGGGGGAACCGCCCAGATCGGCGTTTGTCCAAGGTCAACGCCTTTACACTGTGCACCCACCTCCTGGAAACGCATCGTGAAGAGTGCTGCCCGTTTCACTGCCGAAGGGCGCCATGTCGTGGTCGCCGCCACGCTCGCGTTGGCCGGCGTGCTGCAAGGCTGCGCGATCCGCTATGCCCCGGGCGCGCTGGACGCCGGTCTGACCGAGTCCGAGGTGCGTGCACGCATGGGCCCGCCGACGGGGGAGCATCTCGGGCCCGATGGACGGCGTCGATTGGAGTTTGCACGGGGGCCCTATGGACGGCACACGTACATGGCCGACCTCGATGCCCAGGGGCGTGTGAGGCAGTGGACTCAGGTGCTGACCGAGTCGCACTTCAATGCCGTGACGGTGGGCATGGGCCGCGACGAGCTGCTGTACCGGCTGGGGCGCCCGTCGGAGGAGCGACGCATCCCGCGCCGCAACGAACTCGTTTGGTCCTACCGGTACGAATCGCCGTTTTGCCTCTGGTTCCAGGTGAGTCTGGATGCGGTCACGCAGCGGGTCACACAAACCGGGTATGGTGTCGATCCGTTGTGTGAGGGGATGGACGAAGAGGCTCACTGGCTCCTGCGTCGCGGCACAGGGGGCTCCACCGTGGTGGCAAGATGATCAAGGTCTACGGCATTTCCAATTGCGATACCGTGAAGAAGGCCCGACGCTGGCTCGACCAGCGTGGCCTGGCCTATCAGTTCCATGATTTCAAAAAGCTCGGGGTGCCCGAGGACCGCTTGGCCCACTGGCTGAGGGTCGTAGGCCCTGAGCGCTTGCTCAATCGCCAAGGCACCACATGGCGCCGGCTCGATGCGTCGGCCCAAGCGGCCGCATCCACCGAAGCCGGTGCACGCGCGCTCATGCAGGCCCAGCCCAGTGTCATCAAGCGCCCGGTGATCGAGGTCGCCGAGCACGTGCTGGTGGGTTTCGACGAGGCGACCTATGCGCGTCTGATGTGCTGAGCTGCCGCTGGCGCAGTCCGCCGACCGGGCGGACTGCGTAGAACCAGGCTGGGAGTTCAGGCTGCCAACAGCTGCCGCAGCACGTAGGGCAGGATCCCACCGTGCTGGTAGTACTCGACTTCGATCGGGGTGTCGATGCGCAGCCGCAGCGTGACCTCCTGGCGGCTGCCGTCGGCGCGTTGGATCACCAAGGTGGCGTCGGCCTGAGGGCGCAGCTCACCGTCGATGACGATGTCGATCAGCTCATCGCCCTTGATCCCCAGGCTTTGCCAGGAATCCGCGCCTTTGAACTGCAGCGGCAGCACCCCCATGCCCACCAGGTTGGAGCGGTGGATGCGCTCGAAGCTGCGGGCGATCACCGCGCGAATGCCCAGCAACTGCGTGCCCTTGGCGGCCCAGTCCCGGCTCGAGCCGGTGCCGTATTCTTCGCCAGCGAAGATCACCGTGGGGGTGCCCTGGGCCAAATACTTCATCGCGGCGTCGTAGATGAACATTTTCTGGCCACCGGGCTGGAACAGCGTGAGGCCGCCTTCTTCGCGCGAGCCATCGGGCAGGGGGGGGATCATGAGGTTCTTGATGCGCACATTGGCGAAGGTGCCGCGCATCATCACCTCGTGATGTCCCCGGCGCGAACCGTAGCTGTTGAAGTCGGCCTTGAGCACGCCTTGCTCCTTTAGCCACTGACCCGCGGGTGAGCTTTCCTTGATCGAGCCGGCCGGTGAAATGTGATCGGTGGTGATCGAGTCGCCGAACAGCGCCATGATGCGAGCGGCCTTGACCCCTGGATCCTTGCTCGGCGGGGTGAGCGTGAAGTCACGGAAAAATGGGGGCTCGGCGATGTAGGTGGACTTGGGCCAGTCGTAGACCTGGCCCGTGGCCCCTTCGATCTGGCTCCACAGCTTGCCGGGCTTGGTTCGTACTTTCTCGTAGTTCTCTTTGAAGGCTTTGCGGTCCATCGCGAACTTCATCAGCGCGTAGATTTCCTCGCTGCTGGGCCAGATGTCGCCGAGGTAGATGTCGCGTCCGCCTTTGCCTTGGCCCACCGGCTGGGTCATCAGATCGCGGGTGACGTTGCCGGCGATCGCGTAGGCCACCACCAACGGCGGCGAAGCCAGGAAGTTGGCCTTAAGGTTGGGGTGGATGCGTGCTTCGAAGTTTCGGTTGCCCGACAGCACGGCCGCGCACACCAGGTCGTTGCGGGTGATGACGTCGTTGATCTCGGGGGCCAGGTCGCCGGCGTTGCCGATGCACGTGGTGCAACCATAGGCGGCCACGTGGAAGCCCAGTTTTTCCAGGTAGGGTAGCAGGCCGGCCTTTTCGAGGTACTCGGTGACGATGCGAGAGCCCGGGGCCAGCGAGGTCTTGATGTGCGGTGCGACTTTCAGCCCGGCTTGCACCGCTTTCTTGGCCAGCAAGCCGGCGGCCAAGAGCACGCCTGGGTTGGAGGTGTTGGTGCAGGAAGTGATGGCGGCGATGAGCACGTCGCCATTGCGGATCTGCAGGCCACTGGCGGTGGTGTAGACCTGACCGAGCTTGTCGGCCGGCTGATTGAAGCCATTGGCCTCGATGGGCTTGCTGAAGAGTTCCGTGAACTTGGCCGACAACTGCCCGATTTCGATGCGGTCTTGTGGGCGCTTGGGGCCGGCCAGGCTGGGAGCGACCGTGCCCAGATCGAGCCGAACCACTTTGGAGTACTCGATGGGCCCGCCGTCGAAGTCCGGGGTGCCTGGGATGCCAAACAGCTTTTGGGCCCGGAAGTAGGCCTCGAAGGCTTCGATCTGCGCCTTGGTGCGGCCGGTGCCGCGGAAGTACTCGATCGTTTTGTCGTCGACCGGGAAGAAGCCCATGGTGGCGCCGTATTCCGGCGCCATGTTCGCAATGGTGGCACGGTCGGGCACCGACAGGCTGCGCGTGCCTTCGCCGAAAAACTCGACGAACTTGCCCACCACTTTTTCTCGGCGCAAGATTTCGGTGACCGTGAGCACCAGGTCGGTGGCCGTCACACCTTCGCGCAAGCGGCCGGTCAGCTCGAAGCCGACCACATCGGGCGTGAGGAAGTACACCGGCTGGCCCAGCATGCCGGCTTCGGCCTCGATGCCGCCCACGCCCCAACCCACCACGCCGATGCCATTGATCATCGTCGTGTGGCTGTCGGTGCCCACCAACGTGTCGGGGTAGTACACCCCCTGGGCCGTCTTGTGCACGCCGCGAGCCAGATACTCCAGGTTCACCTGGTGCACGATCCCGAAGCCCGGCGGCACCACGCCGAAGGTGTCAAAGGCTTGCATGCCCCATTTCATGAACTGGTAGCGCTCCCGATTGCGCTGAAATTCCAGCTTCATGTTCAGGTCCAGGGCCTGCTTGTTGCCGTAGTGGTCGATCATGACCGAATGGTCGACGACCAGATCCACCGGCACCAATGGCTCGATGGTCTTGGGGTTGCGTCCCATTTTTGCCGCCACCGAGCGCATCGCGGCCAGATCGGCCAGCAGGGGCACGCCGGTGAAGTCTTGCAGCACCACGCGGGCCACGACGAAGGGGATCTCGTCGACCCGCTCGCCGTTGGGGGCCCACTGGGCCAATTGCTCCACGTGCTCGGGCGTGACCTTCTTGCCGTCGCAGTTGCGCAGCACCGACTCCAGCACGATGCGTAGCGACACCGGCAGCCGGTTGACGTTGGGGAACTGTCGGGCCAACTCGGGCAATGAGAAGTACTGACCGGACTTGCCAGAAGCCGTCTTGAAGGACTTCAGGGTCTTGGCAAAAGCATGAGCAGCGGCTTGGGTCATGAATGACTCCGTGAGGCGAGAGGTTGGTCGTTGTAGCAGCGCGGCAACGCGACACCATTGTGGCCGCACATCATGACGTTAGGGCGCACGGGGGCTTGTGGTCAAGCCTCACCGAGCAAGGCTTGCCATCGAGGACAAAAAAACGGCCCCACTGGGGCCGTTTCGGGTGACGGGTGGGTGCTGCGCCTCAGACCGTGACCTCTTTGGCCGTCTGGGCGTACTCCTCGATCTGGTCGAAGTTCATGTAGCGATACACGCTGGCAGCATCTTGGTTGATGATGCCCATCTCCGCGTGGTATTCGGCCACCGTCGGGATGCGTCCCAGCTTGGCGCAGATCGCCGCGAGCTCGGCCGAGCCCAGGAACACATTGGTGTTCTTGCCCAGGCGGTTGGGGAAGTTGCGCGTCGAGGTGGACATGACCGTGGCGCCTTCGCGCACCTGGGCCTGGTTGCCCATGCACAGCGAACAGCCGGGCATCTCGGTGCGTGCACCGGCGGCGCCGAAGGCCGCATAGTGCCCTTCCTTGATCAACTCGTTTTGATCCATCTTGGTGGGCGGGGCCACCCACAGCTTGACCGGAATGTCGCGCTGGCCACCCAGCAGCTTGGCCGCGGCGCGGAAGTGTCCGATGTTGGTCATGCACGAGCCGATGAAGGCCTCATCGATCTTGGTGCCGGCCACCTCGGAGAGGAACTTGGCATCGTCCGGGTCGTTGGGGCAGCAGACGATGGGCTCCTTGATCTCGTTGAGATCGATTTCGATGACGGCGGCATATTCGGCGTCAGGGTCGGCCTCCAGCAGTTCGGGCTTGGCCAGCCAGGCCTCGACGGCCTTGATGCGGCGCTCCAGGGTGCGGCGGTCCTGGTAGCCGTCGGCGATCATGTTCTTCATCAACACGATGTTCGACTGCAGGTACTCGATGATGGGCTCTTTGTTGAGCTTGATCGTGCAGCCGGCGGCCGAACGCTCGGCCGAGGCGTCCGACAGCTCGAAGGACTGCTCCACCTTGAGATCGGGCAGCCCCTCGATCTCGAGGATGCGGCCGGAGAAGATGTTCTTCTTGCCTTTCTTCTCCACCGTCAGCAGCCCCTGCTTGATGGCGTACAGCGGGATCGCATGCACCAGGTCGCGCAAGGTGACACCGGGCTGCATCTGGCCCTTGAAGCGCACCAGCACCGATTCAGGCATGTCCAGCGGCATCACGCCAGTGGCCGCGGCGAAGGCCACCAGGCCAGAGCCCGCTGGGAAAGAGATGCCGATGGGGAAGCGGGTGTGCGAGTCCCCCCCCGTGCCCACGGTGTCGGGCAGCAACAGACGGTTGAGCCAGGAGTGGATCACCCCATCGCCCGGCCGCAGCGAGACGCCGCCACGGGTGCTGATGAAGGCCGGCAGCTCGCGGTGCATCTTCACATCCACCGCCTTGGGGTAGGCGGCGGTGTGGCAGAACGACTGCATCACGAGGTCGGCCGAAAAGCCCAGGCAGGCCAGGTCTTTCAGTTCATCACGCGTCATGGGGCCAGTGGTGTCTTGGCTGCCCACGGTGGTCATCTTGGGTTCGCAGTAGGTGCCCGGGCGGATGCCTTGCTGTTTGCCATTGACCACCGGCAGGCCGCAGGCACGCCCGACGATCTTCTGCGCCAGCGTGTAGCCCTTGCCGGTGTCTGCGGGCGCCTTGGGCAGACGGAACAGCGTGGACGCCGGCAGCCCCAGGAATTCGCGCGCCTTGCCCGTCAGCGAGCGGCCGATGATCAGGTTGATGCGACCGCCGGCGCGCACTTCATCGAGCAGCACCTCGCTCTTGAGCTGGAAGGTGGCGACGACCTTGCCGTCCTTCTCGATCTTGCCCTCGTAGGGATAGATGTCGATCACATCGCCCATCTCCAGGTTGGAGACGTCCACTTCGATGGGCAGCGCGCCGGAATCTTCCTGCGTGTTGAAGAAGATCGGAGCGATCTTGCCACCCAGGGTCACGCCGCCGAAGCGCTTGTTGGGCACATAGGGGATGTCCTCGCCGGTGTGCCAAATCACGCTGTTGGTGGCCGATTTGCGGCTCGAACCCGTTCCCACCACGTCGCCGACATAGGCGACCAAGTGGCCTTTCTTCTTCAGCTCCTCGATGAAACGGATGGGGCCACGCTTGCCGTCTTCCTCCGGCTCGAACGCGGCATCGGGCCGGCGGTTTTTCAGCATCGCCAACGCGTGCAGCGGGATGTCCGGGCGGCTCCAGGCATCGGGCGCGGGCGACAGGTCGTCGGTGTTGGTTTCACCGGGCACCTTGAACACGGTGACCGTGATCTTGCGCGGCACTTCAGGGCGGCTGGTGAACCATTCCGCATCGGCCCACGACTGAATGACTTCACGGGCCTTGGCATTGCCGGCGCGCGCCTTCTCGGCCACGTCGTGGAAGGCGTCGAACATCAGCAGCGTCTTTTTCAGACCGTCGGCGGCCACGCTGGCCACCTCGGGGTCGTCGAGCAAGTCGATCAGGGGTTTGACGTTGTAGCCGCCCACCATCGTGCCCAGCAGTTCGGTGGCTTTGGCACGGCTGATCAGGCCCACCGAGAGGTCGCCGTGCGCCACGGCAGCCAAGAAGCTGGCCTTGACCTTGGCGGCATCGTCCACGCCGGGCGGCACGCGGTGCGTCAGCAGCTCCAGCAAGAAGTCCTCCTCGCCGGCTGGCGGTGCCTTGATCAGCTCGATCAGTTCAGCGGTCTGCTGGGCCGACAAGGGCAAGGGCGGGATGCCAAGCGCAGCGCGCTCGGCGACGTGGTCGCGGTAGTTTTTCAGCATGGGCACTCCGGAGGGATCGGGCGGTCCGACGGGGCCGCCCGGCTCTCGTATTTTATGTCTTATATAAGACTTGCGCCAGCAAACGGCCGGCGAACGGGCAGGGATCGATCCCGCGCCCGAGTGTCGGAGTGAGTGCTGTTGCCGATGAGCTGCGCGGGCGACTGCGCGGAGCCGCGCCGCACGTTCAGTTGGCGGCGATGCCGATGCTTTCTCGCTGGTGGGTGGCCATCGCCTCACGATGCTTCGGGTGCACGCAGTTGTCGGCCACGCGATAGCCCAGCGCGGTGTTCATCAGCATGGACTTGTCGGTGATCTGCAGATACAGCGCTTGGCCACGGACGTCTTCCATGCGCAGCGCACCGGTGGACGAGAGCACGGGCTTGACGACCCAGGTCTTGCTGGCCAAGGTGACAGTGAAATACCCGGCGTGGTCGGGATGTGGCGTCACGGTGACATGTTGGCCAAACTCGCAGTCGCTGCGGCCCACGTAGACACGGGCTGCGGCCTCGAGTTGTTCCGGCGTGGCCGGGGCCAGCGACAGGGCCGCGGCGCTGGGGGCCGCTTTGGTGCTCTTCTTGACGGAGGCCGACGACTGGGCCATCGTCACCCCACAGACGGCCAGGGCCAGCGCCCCGCCCAGACAGAACGCGATGCGTCGGACATTCATGAATCTCTCCTTCTCCGAGATGCAGCAACCTCGATTGTGGAGAGGTGCATTTGGTAACACAGAGAATTTATGGGGCTGGCACCCCGCAATGTGCGAATTTTTGCCGTTTCCGCCTCAGTCTGAGGCGGGGCCGGTCGCGTCCTCGGTAGAAACCCCGAAGAAGGCCTTTCGGATGCCGTCGGGCAGCGGACGGCCGGTACGTTCGGCACGTTCCAGCACGTACCAGTAATAGCGGTAGCTGGCCCGGTCGTGCAAGGTGTCCACGCCGCGCGTGCGATGTCGGATCGGTCCCCATTGGGCGGCCTGTGCCGCCAGCAGAATCTCGCCAGCTTCTTCGATCTCGCTCGCGTCGGGGGCGAATGCCTCCACGATGGGCAGGATCTGGTCCGGATGAATGCTCCACATGCGCGTGTAGCCCAACTGCTTGGCCGCGCGGTGTGCGGCTTGGCCAAGCGCTTGGCGGTCGCGGAATTCGGTGACCACGCAATGCGAGGGGACCTTGGCATGGCGGTGACAGGCGGCTGCGATTTCCAGCTTGGCGCGCAGCACCAGCGGATGGGAGAACTGGCCCGTGGCGCTCATGCCGGTGGCGCTGATGGCTCCACGGTGAGCCGAGACGAAGTCCATCAGGCCGAACGAGAGCGACTCCACCCGAGGGTGGGCCGCGATGCGATCGACCTCGTGCAAGGCGCCGTGGGTCTCGATCAGCACATGAATTGGAATCCGACACGACAGGCCGCGGCTGCGGGCGATCGCATCGATGCGTTCGATGGCCTGCGCCACGTCACGGGCGTCGCGTGGCTTGGGCAGCATCAAATATGCCAAGCGTGCACCGCAGCGTGACAGCAACAGGTCCACCTCGGCCTCGAAGGCCGGGTGGTCGCCTGGGTGGACCCGGGCGCCCACTCGGCCCCAGCGGTTGGCCGGGCTGTTGACCAGCTCGGCCATGAGCGCGACATGTTCCAACTCGCCGCCCACCGGGGCGCCGTCTTCGGCATCCAATGTCACATCGAAGAGGGCCCGGCCATGGGCCTCGCCCAGCTCGGCCTGCAGCGCCAGGCTCTTGCGCATGCGGGCTTCCACGCCAGCGTAGTGGTCGCACACCGGCAGCTCCGGGGCAAGGTCACCCGCGTCCAGCAGGGCCTGACGGGGGTGCAGGGCAGGGGCGGCAGAGGTCATCATGGGCTCCGCGAGAGGGACAAGGCAAGCAAACGAAAGGGCCGGCACCTGCTGGCGCCGGCCCTCGATGTCAGAGCGCGACCAAGACGGGCGCCCGTTGGAGCTTACAGCAGGTGCTTGACGCCGTCGGCCTCGGCCAGCAGCTCGGCCAAGGTCTTGTCGATGCACTCCTTCGAGAAGGCATCGATTTCCAAGCCCTCGACGATCTTGTAGTCCCCACCCTCGCAGGTCACCGGGAAGCCGAACACCACATCCTTCGGGATGCCGTACTCGCCGTTGGAGGGCACGCCCATCGTGACCCACTCGCCATTCGTGCCCAGGGCCCAATCGCGCATGTGGTCGATGGCGGCGTTGGCAGCGGAGGCCGCCGACGACAGGCCACGTGCTTCGATGATGGCCGCGCCGCGCTTGCCCACGGTGGGCAGAAACACCTCCTTGTTCCAAACCGGGTCGTTGATCATGTCCTTCACCGAGGCGCCGTCGATCGTCGCAAAGCGGTAGTCGGCGTACATCGTGGGCGAGTGATTGCCCCACACGCACAGTTTCTTGATCGAGGCCACGGGTTTCCCGGTCTTGGCCGCGATCTGGCTGAGCGCGCGGTTGTGATCCAGGCGCAGCATCGCGGTGAAATTGCGACGCGGCAGGTCGGGGGCCGACTTCATGGCGATGTAAGCATTGGTGTTGGCCGGGTTGCCCACCACCAGGACCTTGACGTTGCGCGAAGCCGACTCGTTCAAGGCCTTGCCTTGCGCCGTGAAGATCTGGGCGTTGGCCGCCAGCAAGTCGGCGCGCTCCATGCCGGGGCCGCGCGGACGCGCGCCCACCAGCAAGGCATAGTCGGTGTCTTTGAAGGCCGCCTTGGCATCGCTGTGGGCTTCCATGCCAGCCAGCAGCGGGAAGGCGCAGTCCTCCAGCTCCATCATCACGCCCTTGAGCGCCTTCTGGGCTTTCTCGTCAGGGATTTCCAGCAGCTGCAGGATGACCGGCTGGTCCTTGCCGAGCATCTCGCCGGAGGCGATGCGGAACAGCAGCGCGTAGCCGATCTGGCCGGCGGCGCCGGTGACGGCGACGCGAACGGGTTTCTTGCTCATGGTTGGCTCCAAGGGGGAAGGGAGGGTTGTGACCGGCCTGAAGTTTAGGCCAAAGTGGGGCGGGAAACCACGAGGTTTGTCATCTTATGTCTTATATAAGACATCTGTCTCTAGACTTCGTGCAGGCGATGTGTTGCAATCCCGTCCATGGCACAGCAGCCCCCTCCGAGCGCGATCGATCCCTCCTCGCCCGATGCGGCGGGGCCGGCCTTCAGTCCGCTCTATCAGCAGATCAAGGTGCTGATCACGCGCAGCCTGCAGGGCGGGGAGTGGCGTCCGGGGGAAGCGATTCCCAGTGAAGTCGAGCTGGCGGCGCGGTATCGCGTCAGCCAAGGCACGGTGCGCAAGGCCATCGACGAGCTGGCGGCCGAGAACCTGCTGGTGCGACGCCAAGGCAAGGGCACCTTCGTGGCCACCCATGCCGAGGAGCGTGTGCAGTATCGCTTCTTGCGCCTGACCCCCGATGAGCCAGGCGGCACGCCGTTCGAGCGTCGCGTGATCGATTGCCGCCGTCTTCGCGCCCCGGCCGAGGTGGCGCGCGCTGGATCTCAAGTCTGGGGATACGGCAGTGCAAATCCGTCGTCTGCTCAGCGCCAAGGGGGTGCCGGTGGTGCTCGACGACATCTGGCTCAACGGGCAGCTCTTCAAGGGGCTGACGGCCGAGCGGCTGGGGGAGTACCGAGGGCCGATGTACGCATTGTTCGAAACGGAATTCGGCGTGCGCATGATTCGTGCCGAAGAAAAACTGCGTGCGGTGGCTGCCGACGAATCCTGTGCCGGGTTGTTGCAGGTCGAGCGCGGTTATCCCTTGCTCAGCGTCGAGCGGCTGTCCTTCACTTATGGTGATCGTCCCGTGGAGTTCCGTCGCGGGCTGTACAACACCGCCGCCCACTATTACCGCAACGAGTTGCAATGACCGTGCGCTGCTCGCAACGAAGGCCCTCGGTGGCTGTTGCGTTGCAATAAAATCGAAAGGTTTCACATCTGTTACACAAGGTTGGGTATGCCTGAGATCGCCAAAGAAAGACCGGTCTACCGAAACATCCATGTCACGGAGATCATCAAGTACCGGCTACCGGCGGCCGGCATCGTGTCGATCTTGCATCGCATCAGCGGCGCGTTGATGTTCTTGTTGATGCCGCTGGTCATCTGGATGTTCGACAACAGCGTGAGCTCGCAGGTCTCCTTCGATCGCTTTGCCAGCGCATTTCATGTGGGCTTGGGCTTCGTTCCGGGGTGGCTGCTCAAGTTGGTCGTGCTGGCGTTGATCTGGGCTTATTTGCACCATTTCATCGCCGGCCTTCGCCACCTTTGGATGGACGTCTATCACACGGTCTCCAAAGAGCAGGGTCGCCATTCCGCGATCTTCACCTTGGCCTCCAGCCTGCTGCTGACGGTGCTGCTGGGCGCCAAGCTCTTCGGGTTGTACTGAGGGGCCTCACAGAACAACAGAAACGGAATCCCGCGATGAGCAAAAACTACGGATCCAAGCGCCTGGTGGTTGGGGCGCATTACGGCTTTCGCGACTGGCTGGCCCAGCGCGTCACGGCGGCGCTGATGGCGCTGTTCACTCTCGTGCTGCTCGTGCAGGTCTTGATGCCCGGTGAACTGGGCTATGACCGTTGGGCTGGCATTTTTTCGAGCCAGTGGATGAAGGTGCTGACCTTCACCGTGATCATCGCTTTGCTCTACCACGCCTGGGTGGGCATGCGCGACATCTGGATGGACTACATCAAGCCCGTGGGCATCAAGCTCGTGCTGCAGGTGTTCACGATCGTGTGGTTGGTCGGCTGCGCCGGCTGGGCGATCCAGGTGTTGTGGAGGCTGTAAATGCAAATCGGAACTTCTCTGCCCAAGCGCAAGTTTGACGTCGTCATCGTCGGAGCCGGTGGCTCCGGGATGCGCGCATCCCTGCAGCTGGCTCTGGCCGGCCTGAACGTGGCCGTTTTGTCCAAGGTCTTCCCCACGCGTTCCCACACCGTGGCCGCGCAGGGCGGCATCGGCGCCTCGCTGGGCAATATGTCCGAAGACAACTGGCATTTCCACTTTTACGACACTGTCAAAGGGTCGGACTGGTTGGGCGATCAAGATGCCATCGAGTTCATGTGCCGCGAGGCGCCCAAGGTCGTCTACGAGCTCGAGCATTTCGGCATGCCCTTCGACCGCAACCCAGACGGCACGATTTACCAGCGGCCCTTCGGGGGGCATACCGCCAACTATGGCGAAAAGCCAGTGCAGCGTGCCTGCGCCGCCGCCGACCGGACCGGCCATGCCATGCTGCACACGCTCTACCAGCAAAACGTCAAGGCTCGCACGCAGTTCTTCGTCGAGTGGATGGCGCTGGACCTGATCCGCGATGCCGACGGCGATGTCGTCGGGGTCACCGCCTTGGAGATGGAAACCGGTGAGGTGTACATCCTCGAGGCCAAAACGGTGCTGCTGGCCACCGGCGGTGCTGGGCGCATCTATGCAGCCTCGACGAATGCCTTCATCAACACCGGTGATGGTTTGGGCATGGCTGCACGCGCTGGCATTCCGCTGGAAGACATGGAGTTCTGGCAGTTCCATCCCACCGGTGTGGCTGGCGCGGGCGTGTTGCTGACCGAGGGCTGCCGTGGAGAAGGGGCGATCCTGCGCAACTGCAATGGCGAGCGCTTCATGGAGCGCTACGCGCCCACGCTGAAGGATCTCGCTCCGCGGGACTTCGTCTCGCGCTGCATGGACCAGGAAATCAAGGAAGGGCGCGGCTGCGGCCCCAACAAGGACTATGTGGTTCTCGACATGACCCACCTGGGCGCCGAGACCATCATGAAGCGCTTGCCCTCGGTCTACGAAATCGGCCTCAACTTTGCCAACGTCGACATCACCAAAGAACCGATCCCGGTGGTGCCGACCATCCACTACCAGATGGGCGGGATTCCGACCAACATCCACGGGCAAGTGGTCGTGCCCAAGAATGGCAATCCCAATACCGTCGTGCCGGGCTTGTATGCGGTGGGCGAATGCTCCTGCGTGAGCGTGCATGGTGCCAACCGTCTGGGCACCAACTCCTTGCTCGACCTGCTGGTTTTCGGGCGTGCGGCCGGCAACCACATCGTCGAGACCCTCAAGAAAGAGCCCAAAGCCCACAAGCCTTTGCCCAAGGACGCGGCGGACCGTTCCTTGGCGCGTTTGGCGCGTCTGGAGGCCAGCACCTCGGGCGAGTATGCGCAAGACGTGGCCAACGACATTCGCAAAACCATGCAGCAGCATGCCGGCGTGTTCCGCACGCAAGCCAGCATGGATGAAGGGGTGCGCAAGATCGCCCAGATCGCCGAGCGCGTCAAAGCGATCGTTCTGAAGGACAAATCCAAAGTCTTCAATACGGCCCGCATCGAGGCGTTGGAGGTCGAGAACCTGATCGAGGCGGCTCAAGCCACGATGGTGTCGGCGGCTGCTCGCAAGGAAAGCCGTGGCGCCCACACGGTGAACGATTACGGCGACTCGCCCGAGTTCCCGAACGGTCGCAACGACCGTGACTGGTTGAAGCACACCCTGTGGTACAGCGAGGGCAATCGCCTGGAGTACAAGCCGGTCAACCTCAAGCCGCTGACCGTCGATTCCATCGAGCCCAAGGTCCGTTCCTTCTGAAGTCTGCGCCCGGAGTACTTTCATGACCCTGCGAACCTTCAAGATCTATCGCTACGATCCGGACAAGGACGCCAAGCCCTACATGCAGACCCTGCAAGTAGAGCTGGATGGCTCCGAGCGCATGCTGCTGGATGCCCTCGTCAAGCTCAAGGCCGTCGATCCGTCGCTGTCCTTCCGCCGCTCTTGCCGTGAAGGCGTTTGCGGTTCGGATGCGATGAACATCAACGGTAAAAACGGCCTGGCCTGTCTGACGAACATGCGCACGCTGCCCGAGGTGGTGGTGCTCAAGCCGCTGCCGGGTCTGCCGGTGGTGCGTGATCTGATCGTCGACATGACGCAGTTCTTCAAGCAGTACCACTCGATCAAGCCCTACCTCGTCAACGACACGCCGCCGCCCGAAAAGGAGCGTCTGCAATCGCCCGAAGAGCGAGACGAGCTCAATGGCTTGTATGAATGCATTCTGTGCGCGAGCTGCTCCACGAGCTGTCCGAGCTTCTGGTGGAACCCGGACAAGTTCGTCGGCCCCGCGGGCTTGTTGCAGGCTTACCGGTTCATTGCCGACAGCCGCGACCAGGCCACGAACGAGCGGCTCGACAATCTGGAAGACCCGTACCGCCTGTTCCGCTGCCACACCATCATGAATTGCGTGGATGTGTGCCCCAAGGGCCTGAACCCCACGAAGGCCATCGGGAAGATCAAGGAGCTGATGGTGCGCCGCGCCGTCTGAGGCGCTTGTGCCTGTCGTGATAAGGTTCCTGCAAGACGCATGATGGACACTGCACTCGACGAACACTCGCGAAGCAAGCTGCGCTGGCGCTGCCGCCGTGGCTTGCTCGAGAACGACTTGTTCATCGAGCGCTTCTTCGAACGCCACGGGTCGACGATCACGGTTCGCCAGGCCGAAGGGCTGCAGGCTCTGATGGATTTGGCTGACAACGACCTGCTGGACCTGCTGCTGGCCCGCAAGGAGCCGCAGGGTGAGCTCGACCGCGCCGAAGTGCGCGAGGTGCTGGCCTTGCTGCGACAGCGCGGATGACGTTTTTTGGATAGCCTCAAGGAAGAGCCATGACACCGTCTGATGTGAAAGCCACCCTGTCGTTTTCGGACGGCAGCCCGTCAATTGAGCTTCCCATCTACAAGGGAACGATCGGCCCGGATGTGATCGACATTCGCAAGCTGTATGCACAGACGGGCAAGTTCACCTACGATCCGGGCTTCCTGTCCACCGCTTCGTGCAATTCGTCGATCACCTACATCGACGGTGACAAGGGTGAGCTGCTCTATCGTGGCTATCCGATCGAGCAACTGGCCGAGCACTGCGATTTTCTGGAGACCTGCTATCTGCTGTTGTATGGGGAGCTGCCCAACGCTGCCCAGAAGAAGGAGTTCGATGCGCGTGTGACCCATCACACGATGGTCAACGAGCAAATGCAGTTCTTCTTGCGCGGCTTCCGGCGAGATGCCCACCCGATGGCCGTGCTGACCGGGCTGGTCGGTGGCATGTCGGCCTTCTATCACGACAGCACCGACATCAACAACCCGCAGCACCGCGAGATCTCGGCGATCCGGCTGATCGCCAAGATGCCGACCCTGGTGGCCATGGCCTACAAGTACTCGGTCGGCCAGCCCTACATCTACCCGAAGAACTCGTTGTCGTACACCGCGAACTTCCTGCGCATGATGTTCGCCACACCGTGCGAGGAGTACGAGCCCAACGACGTGTTGGTGCGGGCGCTGGACCGCATCTTCATCCTGCACGCTGACCACGAGCAAAACGCGTCCACCTCCACGGTGCGTCTGTGCGGCTCCTCCGGCACCAATCCATTTGCGGCCATCGCCGCCGGTGTGGCCTGTTTGTGGGGCCCCGCGCATGGTGGGGCCAACGAGGCCTGCCTGAACATGCTGGAGGAAATCCAGCGCATGGGGGGCGTGGCCAAGATCGGCGAGTTCATTGCCAAGGTCAAGGACAAGAACTCCGGCGTGCGCCTGATGGGCTTCGGGCATCGGGTCTACAAGAACTACGATCCGCGCGCCAAGTTGATGCGCGAAACCTGCCACGAGGTGCTGGGCGAGCTCGGCCTGGGCAACGACCCGTTGTTCAAGCTTGCGATGGAACTCGAGAAGATCGCGTTGGAAGACGAGTACTTCGTGGCTCGCAAGCTGTACCCGAATGTCGATTTTTACTCGGGGATCGTTCAGCGCGCCATCGGCATTCCGGTGAGCCTGTTCACGGCCATCTTCGCCTTGGCGCGCACGGTGGGCTGGATTGCCCAGCTCAACGAGATGATCGGCGACCCGGAGTACAAGATCGGCCGTCCACGTCAGCTGTTCGTCGGCTCGCCCAAGCGCGACGTCAAACCCCTAGCCCAGCGGGGCTGAGCGCGGGGCTGGGCCGCCCCGGGCCATTCGAGGCCAACCCCTTTTCCGACCCCGGCCCCGAGCCGGGGTTTTTGTTTATTCAAAGCTTAAAATCACAGGTCCCCCACCCACGAGGCTGCACCGAGAGCTTGCTATGGGCCGCACGCTGTACGACAAGATTTGGGACGAGCATGTCGTCCACACCGAGGAAGATGGCACGGCCATCCTCTACATCGACCGACATCTGCTGCACGAGGTGACCAGCCCACAAGCCTTCGAGGGGCTGGAGGTGGCTGGTCGCAAAGTCTGGCGTCTGTCGGCCAATCTGGCCGTCAGTGATCACAACGTGCCCACGACCGATCGCAGTCAAGGCATTGCCGACCCCGTGTCGCGCCTGCAGGTCGAAACACTGGACCGCAACTGCGACCGTTTCGGCATCACCCAGTTCAAGATGAACGACAAGCGCCAGGGCATCGTTCACGTGATCGGCCCCGAGCAGGGCGCCACGCTGCCGGGCATGACGGTGGTCTGCGGTGATTCCCACACCTCCACCCATGGCGCTTTCGGTGCCTTGGCCCACGGCATTGGCACCAGTGAGGTCGAGCATGTGCTGGCCACCCAGACACTGCTGGCCAAGAAGGCCAAGAACATGCTCGTCAAGGTGGAGGGGGTATTGCCCAAGGGCTGCAGCGCCAAGGATATCGTGCTGGCCATCATTGGCCGTATCGGCACGGCAGGCGGCACTGGCTACACCATCGAATTTGCCGGCAGCGCCATTCGTGCGCTCAGCATGGAAGGCCGCATGACGGTGTGCAACATGGCCATCGAAGCCGGCGCGCGCGCCGGCTTGGTGGCCGTGGACGACACCACGATCCAATACATCAAGGGCCGCCCCTTCGCGCCCAGCGGCGTGGCCTGGGACCAGGCTGTGGCCTATTGGCGTACGCTGTACTCCGACCCCGATGCGCACTGGGATGCCGTGGTCGAGCTCGATGCCAGCCAGATCCGCCCACAAGTCACCTGGGGTACTTCGCCCGAGATGGTGGTGTCCATCGACGAGCGGGTGCCAGACCCCGAGCGCGAGAAAGACCCCGTCAAGCGCAGTGCCATGGAGCGGGCCTTGCAATACATGGCCCTGGAGCCGAACAAGCCCATCCAAGACATTCGCATCGACAAAGTGTTCATTGGCTCGTGCACCAACTCGCGCATCGAAGACCTGCGTGAGGCGGCCGCTGTCGTGCGTCGCTTGGGGAGCAAGGTCGCCGCGAACGTGAAGCTGGCCATGGTGGTTCCTGGCTCCGGCCTGGTCAAAGAGCAGGCCGAGCGAGAAGGCTTGGACCAAGTCTTCAAAGCGGCTGGTTTCGAATGGCGCGAGCCCGGCTGTTCGATGTGTTTGGCGATGAATGCGGATCGTTTGGAGCCGGGTGAACGCTGTGCGTCCACCTCCAACCGCAATTTCGAAGGGCGGCAGGGTGCGGGTGGGCGCACCCATCTGGTCAGTCCGGCGATGGCCGCGGCAGCAGCCATCGAGGGGCATTTCGTCGACGTGCGTCGCATTGCGTGAGGAGGACCGCATCCATGAAACGTCTGTGGATCGTGCTGATGTTGACGGCCTTCGGGGTGGCTGTGGCCGGTTGCAACACCATCGAAGGGCTGGGCAAGGATGTCCAGAAAGTCGGCGAAAAGATGGAAGAAGCGGCCAGCCGCAAGAAGTAACCCCATGAAGCCCTTTACCGTTCACAAAGGCCTGGTGGCGCCCATCGATCGAGAGAACGTCGATACCGATGCCATCATTCCCAAGCAGTTTCTGAAGTCGATCAAGCGCACCGGCTTTGGTCCGAATTTGTTCGACGAGTGGCGTTATCTCGATCGTGGCGAGCCGGGGCAGGATCCCGCCACCCGCAAGCCCAACCCTGAGTTCGTGCTGAACCAAGCGCGTTACCAAGGGGCCTCGGTGTTGCTGGCGCGCAAGAATTTCGGTTGTGGCTCCAGTCGCGAGCATGCCCCATGGGCGATCGAGCAATACGGTTTCCGTGCCTTGATCGCGCCGAGCTTTGCCGACATCTTCTTCAACAATTGCTTCAAGAACGGGTTGCTGCCCATCGTGCTGCCCGAGCACGAAGTCGCCCGTCTGTTCGACGAGGTGTATGCCTTCGTGGGCTATGAGCTCACCGTCGATCTGCCAAGACAGGTGGTGGTCAAACCCGACGGCACGGAATTGGCCTTCGAGGTGCAACCCTTCCGCAAGTATTGCCTGCTCAATGGCTTGGACGACATCGGCCTGACCTTGCGTCATGCCGACAAGATCAAGGCTTTTGAAGCCGAGCGTTTGGCACGCATGCCTTGGCTGGACCAGCGATTGGTCGGCTGAGACGGACCAGGAATTTCAATCACACGCAAGGAAGACCATGAAGATCGCAGTCCTGCCGGGTGACGGCATCGGCACCGAGATCGTGGCCGAGGCCGTCAAGGTGCTCGGCGCGCTCGATCTGCGCTTCGAGATGGAGCAGGCGCTGGTGGGCGGTGCGGCCTACGAGGCGCACGGCCACCCGCTGCCCGAATCGACGTTAAAGCTGGCGCAGCAAGCCGACGCGGTGCTTTTCGGTGCCGTGGGCGATTGGAAATACGACAAACTCGAGCGCGCATTGCGGCCCGAGCAGGCCATCCTGGGGCTGCGCAAGTATCTGGGGCTGTTCGCCAATTTCCGTCCGGCGATTTGTTACGAGCAGCTCACGCATGCCTCCAGCCTCAAGCCCGAGTTGGTGGCGGGGCTGGACATCCTCATCATCCGCGAACTCACCGGCGACATCTATTTCGGTCAGCCGCGGGGGCGCAGGGCGTCGCCCGATGGGGCATTCCAAGGGGCGCCCGAAGCTTTCGACACGATGCGCTACAGCCGCCCGGAGATCGAGCGTATCGCTCACGTGGCTTTTCAGGCGGCTCGCAAGCGCGGCAAGAAAGTCACCAGCGTCGATAAGGCCAATGTGCTGGAGACCTTCCAGTTCTGGAAGGACGTGGTCACGGAGGTGCATGCGCAGTACCCCGACGTGGAACTCGAGCACATGTATGTCGACAACGCCGCGATGCAGCTGGTCAAGGCGCCGAAGAAGTTCGATGTCATCGTCACCGGCAACATGTTCGGCGACATCCTGTCCGACGAGGCGGCGATGCTGACGGGCTCGATTGGCATGCTGCCGTCGGCCTCCCTGAACGAACGCAAGCAGGGGCTGTACGAGCCCAGCCATGGCTCGGCGCCGGACATTGCGGGCAAGGGGGTGGCCAACCCCTTGGCCACGATTCTCAGTGCGGCGATGATGCTGCGCTTCAGCTTGGATCAGCCCGAAGCGGCCGATCGCATCGAACGTGCCGTGCAGGACGTGCTGGCCCAGGGCCTGCGCACGGCGGATATCTTCAGTGAAGGCACCACTCGCGTGGGCACGAAGGAGATGGGCGACGCCGTGGTCGCCCGTCTGAAAGCGCAGGGCTGAGCCCACGAGGCCGGCTATCGACGCTGGCATTGTGGGAGTCCGTGGCATGGACTCCCGTCCCTCAAAGCAACTTCTGGCGATAGACAACGATGGCAACGACTCTGGTAGGTTTGGTGGGTTGGCGCGGCATGGTCGGCTCGGTGCTCATGGATCGCATGCGTGCCGAAGGTGATTTCGAGTTGATCGAGCCGCTGTTCTTCAGCACCAGCAATGCAGGTGGCGCCGCCCCTGAGATGGCAAAGAACGAGACCACGCTGAAGGACGCTTTCGACATCGAAGCGCTCAAGCGCTGCGACATCATCTTGACCGCGCAGGGGGGCGACTACACCACCGAGGTCTTCCCCAAGCTGCGTGCAGCGGGTTGGAAGGGGCATTGGATCGACGCGGCCTCTACGCTGCGCATGAAGGACGATGCGGTCATCGTCCTGGACCCGGTCAACATGCCTGTGATCAAGAATGCGCTGGCCAAGGGCGGGCGCAACTGGATTGGTGGCAACTGCACCGTCAGTTGCATGCTCATGGGCGTGGGGGCGTTGTACAAGGCCGGCTTGGTCGAGTGGATGAGCACCATGACCTACCAAGCGGCCTCCGGCGGCGGCGCGCAGCACATGCGGGAGCTGCTCACGCAGTTCGGCACGCTCAATGCCGAGGTGCGCGAGCTGCTGGACGACCCCAAGAGCGCGATTCTGGAGATCGACCGGCGCATCATCGCCAAGCAGCGCAGTTTGTCGGCCGAGGAAGTGGCCCATTTCGGTGTGCCTCTGGGGGGATCGCTGATTCCCTGGATCGACAAGGACCTCGGCAACGGGGTGAGCCGCGAAGAATGGAAGGGCGGGGCCGAGACCAACAAGATCCTGGGCATCGGCGAGGGCTTCGGCACGCCGGCCATTCCGGTGGATGGATTTTGTGTGCGCATCGGCGCGATGCGTTGCCACAGCCAGGCACTGACTTTCAAACTGAAGAAGGATGTGCCGCTGGCCGACATCGAGGCCATGATCGCGGCCGACAATGCTTGGGTCAAGGTGGTTCCCAACACCCGGGAGGACACGTTGCGCGAGCTCACGCCGGTGGCCGTCACCGGTACGCTGACGATCCCGGTGGGGCGCCTGCGCAAGCTGGCCATGGGGCCGGAATACCTTGGCGCCTTCACGATCGGTGATCAGCTCCTGTGGGGGGCGGCTGAACCCTTGCGCCGCATGCTGCGCATCATCATCGACCAGTGAGAGCAGCCCCGGACTGTGGCGTGCGCCCCACAGTCCGTGCAATGTTGACGCCTGTGGTGGTGAAGGCAAACGTCAGCCATTGCATGAGCTTGTCATCGTATCTACTTGATGCTATTGTGATTTCCGACTTTCCTGCGGAAAATCCATCACTATCGATGACTCTGCAGGCCCGCTTGCGCGCTGGCGGCCTGTTTCATTGGGAGACGCCTTGAAATCATCTTCACGTTCCCTAGGGCGTTTCGCTCTGTCTGGGGTGGCGGCTGCTGCCATGTTTTTGGCAGCCGGCCAGGCCGCGGCGCTGGGGCTGGGTCGGGTGACGGTTCAGTCGGCGCTTGGCGAGGCCCTGCGGGCGGAGATCGACGTCACCAGCCTGACGCCGGAGGAGGCGGCCAATTTGCAGGCTCGCATCGCGGCTCCCGATGCTTACCGGGCCGCCGGCGTGGAGTACAACGCTGTCCTGAGCGGCGCGCGTGTCACCCTCGAGCGTCGGTCGGATGGTCGCCCATACCTGAAGGTCGTCAGCGATCGTGCGGTGCAAGAGCCGTTCGTCGATGTGATCCTGGAGCTGTCCTGGACCTCGGGTCGCTTGGTGCGTGAGTACACCTTGCTGCTCGATCCGCCATCGTCCACGCGCCGTGCGGCGGCACCGGCGACGGCACCGATCATCAGCGCCCCCCCGGCGCCAGCGGCGTCGATCGCCGCGCCCCCGGCGCCGGCGGCTGGGCCAGCGCGGCCGGCCGCAGCAGCGGCTGCGCTCGCGCCATCGGCTGCGCCGGCCGCGGCCAATGCTGCAGACGAGTACCGAGTGCGCCGTGGCGACACTTTGTACGGCATCGCCGCACGTGTCCAGCGTCCCGGCGTCTCGCTCGACCAGATGCTCGTGGCGCTGTTTCAGGCCAACCCACAGGCGTTCTCTGGCGGCAACATGAACCGCTTGCGCGCCGGGGCCGTGTTGTCGATTCCTGCTAGCGAGCAAGCGGCCAGCGTCTCGCCCCGGGAGGCACGCCAGCTGATCCAGGCCCAAAGCGCCGACTTCAATGCTTATCGCCAGCGTCTGGCTGCCGCGACCCGGCAGACGGCCACCGAAGAACCCACGCGACAAGCGTCTGGACGGGTCGAGGCCGAGGTACAGGATCGCCGACAGGCCGCCGATGCCCCACCGGATCGGCTGACGCTGAGCAAGGGGGCCGTGGCGGCCGCCCCCGGTGCGCCTTCCGCCGAAGATCGCATCGCGCAGCAGCGGCAACAGCAGGAAGCCGCTCAGCGTGTGGCCGAACTGTCGCGCAATGTCGAAGAACTCAAGCGCATCGCGCCGGCTGGCACCCCGGCCGCCGCACCCGCGCCTGCGCCGGCGGCTTCGCCCGCGCTCGGTGTGAGCGTGCCAGTGGCGGCTGCGCCAGCGCCGCTGGCCTCGGCGCCCGAGGCAGCGCCATCGCAGCCAGCTGCCGCTGTGGAGGCCGCGGCCAGCGCGGCCTCCGATGCGGTCGGTGTGGCCGCTGCGGAGGCTTCGGCACCGGCAGTGGCCCAGGCCGCAGCCTCTGCGCCTGCGCCGGCGGCCGCACCTGCGCCGGCGCCCGTGCCCGCGGAGCCCAGTCTGATCGATGACTTGTTGGCCAATCCGCTCACCCTGCCGTTGGCGGGCGGCTTGGTGGCCCTGCTCGTGGGCTTGGGGGTTTACCGTTTGCGCTCGCAGAACAAGAAGGACAGCGGTGAGACGTCCTTCCTCGAGAGCCGCTTGCAGCCCGATTCCTTCTTCGGCGCCAGTGGTGGCCAGCGCGTGGATACCAAGGATGCGACCGGCGCTCCCTCGTCGTTGAGTTATTCGCTCAGCCAGCTCGATGCCATCGGTGATGTCGATCCGGTGGCCGAGGCCGATGTGTACTTGGCGTATGGCCGTGACTTGCAGGCCGAGGAAATCCTCAAGGAGGCCATGCGTGCCAATCCCGAGCGGCTGGCCATCCGTACCAAGTTGCTGGAGGTTTACGCCAAGCGTCGTGATGCCAAGGGGTTCGAGCTGTTGGCCACGCAGTTGTACGGCCTGACGGGTGGCCAGGGCGAGGATTGGGCTCGCGCCCAGGAGTTGGGGCGCCAGATCGATCCGGACAATGCGTTGTACCAACCGGGTGGCGCGCCCGCGGATGCCGCCAAACTGCCCGAAGGGGGCTACGAGCCGCTTGGGGCGAGCACCATGCCCCAATCGGTGATGCCTACGCCGTCGACGTATGCCGACGAACCGCAGGCTGCGCTCAAGGTCGACCTCGATTTGGATCTGCCTTTGGACGAGCCGCCAGCGCCGGCCGGCGGCTTCAATTCGGAATCGACGCAGCCGCTGACGGCCGCGCCGGTGGACCCGGAGCCCGCCCCGACGGCGCCCCAGGAGCTGCAAGCCTCGTTGCCACCCGCGGCGGCGCCCGAGGCGGGCATGGCATTCGAACTGCCGGAGCTGCCCGAAGTGGCTTCGGCAGGGGCTGAGGCCGGTGCCGGTGCGCCGAGCTCGCAGCCCATGGAGTTCGAACTCGAAGGCTTGTCGCTGGATCTTGAGCCCCGCCCCTCGGCCGAGGCGCAGCCCTCGCGGGCCGAGGATCCCTTGGCCGAGCTGGATCTCGGTGAAGGCGAGGTGCCTGGCGATCCGATGGAGCGCAAATTGGAGTTGGCTGAAGAGTTTCGCCAGATCGGTGACCGTGAAGGCGCGCGTGAGCTGCTCCAAGAGGTCGTGTCCAAGTCCAGCGGGGCTCTGAAGGCCAAGGCGCAGAGCATGCTTGCCGAGCTGACCTGAACGGGCCGTGCCCGTCGTGGGCCAGGAGGGCGCTGGTCGCCACCTGGCCCTTTGTTTTTTCGAGTCGCGCCAGAACCGATCAGAAAAGAGGTGTCGTGAGGATTGCATTGGGCGTCAGCTACCGGGGAACGGCTTATCTGGGTTGGCAAAGCCAGCCCAATGGTCGTACGGTGCAAGATCAGCTCGAACGGGCCTTGTCGCGTTTTGCCGATCACCCGGTGCGGGTGGTGTGTGCAGGGCGTACCGACGCCGGGGTGCACGGCCTCAATCAGGTGGTGCATTTCGACACCGAGCGCCAGCGTGAGCCGTTTTCCTGGGTGCGAGGCACCAATACTTTCTTGCCCGAGGACATTGCGGTGCAATGGTGCCGGCCGGTGCCGCCGGACTTCCACGCCCGCAACAGTGCCCGCTCACGCCGCTACGTCTACGTGTTGCGCGAGTCGCCCGTGCGGCCGGCCTTGGAGCTTGGTTTGGTGGGCTGGGTGTTTCGGCCGCTGGACGAGTCCGCGATGCGCCGGGCGGCCGATCACCTCGTGGGACGGCATGACTTCAGCGCGTTTCGTTCTTCCGAGTGTCAGGCGCGCAGTCCGGTCAAACACTTGATCGACATCTCGATCGTGCGCCGTGGCGCTTATTGGCGGTTCGAGTTCGAGGCCGATGCCTTCTTGCATCACATGGTGCGCAACCTCATGGGCTGTTTGATTGCGGTGGGCTGCGGCGGACGCGATCCGGACTGGGTGGCTCGGGTGTTGGCCGGCCGCGATCGGACATTGGCGGCGCCTACCTTCGCGCCAGACGGTCTGTACTTTCTTGGGCCTCGGTACGATGCGCATTTGGGGCTGCCGATCCATACCGCAGCCCATGACTGGCTGCCCGCGGCGGTGGCCTCGGAGGGTTCTCGATGACTTTGCCTGCACAACGCACGCGCATCAAGATTTGTGGCCTCACCCGCGAGGTCGATGTGGAGGCGGCGGTGGCTGCTGGGGCGGATGCCATTGGCTTGGTGTTCTACGAACGCAGCCCCCGTTACGTCAGCTTGGAGCGAGCCATGGCCTTGGTGCGCGAGCTGCCGCCGTTTGTCACGCCAGTGGGTTTGTTCGTGAACGCCACGCCGGAGGAGGTGCGCCGGGTTTGCGAGGCCATCCCGCACCTGGTGTTGCAGTTCCATGGCGATGAAACGCCGCAGCAATGCGAAGCCGCCGGCCGTGCCTATCTGCGTGCGGCGCGCATGGCCCCCGGCTTCGATTTGCTACACTTTGCCCAGCGTTTTGCCACTGCCCAAGCCGTGCTGCTGGATGCGCATGTCGAGGGATATGGTGGCGGTGGAAAGGTCTTCGATTGGTCACTCATTCCCCCCGGCGTGCCCTGTCCGGTCGTTTTGTCTGGTGGGTTGAATCCTGCAAACGTGACCGATGGGGTGCTTCAGGTCCGGCCCTGGGCCGTTGACGTAAGCTCCGGCGTCGAATCCGCCAAAGGCATCAAGGATGCCAGCGCGATACGCCGGTTCTGCGAAGCGGTTCGCGAAGCCGATGCGCGCATCGCAGCCGCCGTTGCCTGACCCCCCCAACACCTGAAGTCATGTTGAACTATCAGCAACCCGATGCCCGAGGGCATTTCGGCCCCTACGGTGGTTCCTTCGTCGCCGAAACGCTGACCCATGCGCTGGAGGAGCTCAAGGCGGCGTATGAGCGCTATCGCCGCGATCCCGACTTCCAAGCCGAGTTTCGCCGCGAGCTGGCCCATTTCGTCGGCCGTCCCAGCCCGATCTACCATGCCGCGCGGCTCAGTCGTGAGTTGGGAGGGGCGCAGATCTACCTCAAGCGCGAAGATCTCAACCACACCGGCGCCCACAAGGTGAACAACACCATCGGTCAAGCCTTGCTGGCGCGCCGCATGGGCAAGCCGCGCGTGATTGCCGAGACCGGTGCCGGGCAGCACGGTGTGGCCACGGCCACCATTTGTGCCCGCTATGGCATGGAATGTGTGGTGTACATGGGCAGCGAGGATGTCAAGCGCCAGTCACCCAATGTCTATCGCATGCACTTGTTGGGTGCCAAAGTGGTGCCGGTCGAAAGCGGCTCTCGCACGCTGAAGGATGCGCTCAACGAAGCCTTGCGCGACTGGGTCACTCACGTGGAGAACACCTTTTACATCATCGGCACGGTGGCCGGGCCCGCGCCGTATCCGGCCATGGTGCGTGACTTCCAGAGCGTCATTGGCGAGGAATGCCTCGTGCAGATGCCCGAGATGACCGGTCGGCAGCCGGATGCCGTGATCGCCTGCGTGGGTGGTGGCAGCAATGCGATGGGCATCTTCTACCCGTACATCACGCATGAATCGGTGCGCCTCATCGGTGTCGAGGCGGCCGGGCAGGGGCTGGACACTGGCAAGCACGCCGCGTCACTGAACGCGGGCTCGCCAGGGGTGTTGCATGGCAACCGCACCTATCTGCTGCAGGACGACAACGGCCAGATTTTGGAGACGCATTCGATCTCGGCCGGTCTGGACTATCCGGGCGTGGGGCCCGAGCATGCCTATCTGAAGGACATCGGTCGTGCCGAGTATGTGGGCGTGACCGACCAAGAGGCGCTGGAGGCGTTTCACCGCCTGTGTCGCACCGAAGGGATCATTCCGGCGCTGGAATCCAGCCATGCGGTGGCTTATGCCATGCAAATGGCGCCGACGATGCGCCCGGACCAGATCTTGCTCGTGAATCTGTCGGGCCGTGGGGACAAGGACATCGGGACCGTGGCCGATCTCAGCGGGGCCGAGTTCTTTTGTCGGCCATCGTGCCGGGGCCTCGGCGTCAAGGGCGGTGACGCTTCCGTGATGAAGGGGCCGAAATGAGCCGTATCGCTGCCACCTTTGCCCGCTTGCGCCAGCAGGGTCGCAAGGCCCTCATTCCCTACATCACGGCTGGCGACCCGTTTGCCGATGTCACACCCGAGCTGATGTTGGGCTTGGCCGATGCCGGGGCCGATGTGATCGAGCTAGGGGTGCCTTTTTCCGATCCCATGGCCGATGGCCCGGTGATCCAAAAGGCGGCCGAAAGGGCGTTGGCCCGGGGCATCGGTTTGCCCCAGGTGTTCGATCAGGTCAGGGCGTTTCGCGTGGGCAACACGACCACTCCGGTGGTTCTGATGGGCTACGCCAACCCGATCGAGCGCTACGACCAGCGTCGTGGCCAGGGCGCCTTCGCGCAGGCGGCCCGTGAGGCGGGCGTCGATGGCGTGCTGGTGGTCGATTACCCGCCAGAGGAGTGCGAGTCGTTTGCCGCCACGCTGCAATCCCAGGGCCTGGACCCGATCTTCCTGCTGGCGCCGACATCGACCGACGAGCGCATGCAGCAGGTTGGACGGATCGCCAGCGGCTACGTGTACTATGTGTCGTTGAAAGGCGTCACTGGCGCCGCGCACTTGGACACGGCGTCGGTGGCGCAGATGCTGCCTCGCATTCGCAAGCATGTGGGGGTGCCTGTGGGCGTGGGTTTCGGTATTCGTGATGCCGAGTCTGCCCGGGCCGTGGCCGCCGTATCGGATGCGGTGGTCATCGGCTCGCGTCTCGTGCAATTGCTGGAAGATCAGCCCCGTGACCGCGTGGTGCAGGCCGGGCGCGAATTCATCGCGCAGATCCGTGCGGCCCTGGACAGCCTGGAAGGAGTTCATCGATGAGTTGGCTTGAAAAACTGCTGCCGCCGAAGATCCAGCAGACCGATCCGGCCGAGCGCCGCTCGGTGCCGGAAGGGTTGTGGATCAAGTGTCCATCGTGCGAATCGGTGCTGTACAAAACCGACCTCGAACACAACCACTATGTCTGCCCCAAGTGCGCTCACCACCATCGCATCAACGCGCGCGCGCGGCTGGACAAGTTCCTCGACGCCGAGGGGCGGTACGAGATCGGCCAGGAGGTCATCCCGGTCGATGCTTTGAAGTTCCGGGACAGCAAGAAATACCCCGATCGCCTGAAGGATGCCCTGGAGGCCACGGGCGAGACCGACGCGCTCGTGGTCATGGGCGGCGCCGTCTTGAGCATGCCAGTGGTGGCAGCCTGCTTCGAGTTCGACTTCATGGGCGGCTCCATGGGCTCGGTGGTGGGCGAGCGCTTTGTGCGCGGCGTCGAGACTGCGCTGGAGCAGAAAACCCCCTTCATCTGCTTCACCGCCACAGGAGGGGCGCGGATGCAGGAAGGTCTGCTCAGCCTGATGCAAATGGCCAAGACCAATGCGGCGCTCACCCGCCTGGCCAAGGCGAAGCTGCCCTACATCAGTGTGCTGACCGACCCCACCATGGGCGGTGTGTCGGCCAGCTTCGCCTTCATGGGCGATGTGGTGATTGCCGAGCCCAAGGCGCTGATCGGCTTTGCCGGCCCGCGGGTGATCGAAAACACCGTGCGAGAAAAACTGCCGGAAGGCTTTCAGCGCTCTGAGTTTTTGATGCAAAAGGGGGCGCTGGACATGATCGTCGACCGGCGCGAGCTGCGGCCCACGGTGGCCCGATTGCTGGCCAAGCTGCTGCGGCAGCCGGCCGACGCGGTGGCCTGAGCCTCGTGTTCCCCCATCGGTGTGCGGGGCCGGCTTCGCGCCGGCCCTTTGCCTTGATTCGCAGAGACATTGCAGCCTGTGCGGACAACCGCCAGGCCTTTACCATCGCTCCATGACTCGTCCCCAGACCCTCGCCGACTGGCTGCTGCATTGTGAGCGCCTGCATCCCAGGACGATCGATCTGACGCTCGAGCGCGTGCAGACCGTGGCAGCCCGGTTGAACCTGCGCTTCGAGTGTCCGGTGGTCACGGTGGCTGGCACCAACGGCAAGGGCTCCACCTGCGCCATGCTGGAGGCCATCGCTTTGCAGGCTGGGTATCGCACAGGGGTCTATACCTCGCCTCATCTCGTGCATTTCGAAGAGCGTTGCCGATTGCGCGGGGAGGTGGTGAAGGCCGAGGCCCTGCTGCCACATTTCGAAGCCGTGGAGATCGCACGTGCAGGTCAGGGGCTGACCTATTTCGAGTTCACGACCTTGGCGATCTTGCGGCTGTTGTCCCAGTCCGAACTGGATCTGGTGGTGCTGGAGGTGGGCCTGGGAGGGCGGCTGGATGCCGTCAATGTCATCGATGCCGACTGTGCGGTCATCACCAGCATCGATCTGGATCACATGGAATACCTGGGGCCCGACCGCGAGAGCATCGGGCGAGAAAAGGCGGGCATCATGCGTGCCGGGCGTGCCGTGGTGGTGAGCGATCCCATGCCACCGCGCAGCGTGATCGAACATGCTCAGGCCTTGGGGGCCGACTTGCACCTGTTTGGGCGCGATTTCCGCTACAGCGGCGATCGTCAGCAATGGAATTGGGCGGGACGGCATCGCCGCTACAACGCGCTGGCCTATCCGGCCTTGCGCGGTGCCAATCAATTGCTCAATGCCTCGGGCGTGTTGGCCGCATTCGAAGCGCTGCATGAGTCTCTGCCCATCAACGCCCAGGCTGTGCGCAACGGTCTGGCCATGGTGGAGCTGCCCGGGCGTTTCCAGATCGTTCCGGGGCAACCCACGCTCGTGCTGGATGTTGCACACAACCCCCATGCAGTGGCCACACTGGCCGAGAACCTCGACCAGATGGGCTTTTTCCCGCGCACGCATGCGGTGTTCGGTGCCATGGCCGACAAGGACGTGAGCGGCATCCTGCGACGCATGCATCCCTTGGTCGACGCCTGGTATTTCACCGACCTGCCCACGGCCCGGGCCCTTCCGGGCGCTGACCTGTTGCGCCGCTGGCAGGCTCTGCCAACGCGCTCGCCGGCGCCGGCGGTCGCCTCGGTGCATCCATCTGCGGCGGAGGCCTTGCAGGCGGCCCTGTCTGCGGCCGACCCGGCTGATAGAATCGTGGTCTTCGGGTCCTTCTTCACCGTTGGGGGCGTGCTGCAAGGCGGCCTGCCCCGTTTGTCGGCCCGGCACTTGGGCTGAAGCGGCCTGGCTGGCCGGCGGGTGGGCTGCAGGGCCGGCGTTCCCACATTCCGAGACGCATGGGTCTGCTTTCCTTTTTCAAGCGTGTCGCAGCCTCTGGCGAGGCGCCTGCGGCCTCGCCCCGCCCGGAAGACTCGGTGGAGCAGGCGCGCACCCGGGCCCGACATCGGCTCATCGGGGCCGTGGTGCTCGTGGGGGCGGCCGTGATCGGCTTCCCCTTGCTGTTCGAGACCGAGCCTCGCCCGATTCCCACGGACTTGCCGATCGAGATTCCGGCCAAGGATGCGCCGGTGGTTCGTGCCCGAGGGGATGTTCCAGATTCTGCGGCTTCCGCGGCACGCGCTGCGCAGCCCAGCGCGCTCGAAGAGCGCGTGGCCAATGCCGCTGGCGAGCAGGAGGCGGCTTCCAGCCCGGTGGCAGTGGCCCCCCCTCCGTCCAACGTGTCTGATGCGCCGCCCAGGCCGGCGGCGGCCGCTCCAAGTCCGGCGCCGGCGTCGGCTCCGGCGCCCGCATCGCCTGCCGAACAGGCCGAGGCCGCCCGGGCCCGGGCCTTGCTCGAAGGCCGTCCGGCCGCGGCAGCCGAGGAGACCGCGGCTCGCTTTGTGGTGCAGGTGGGTGCCTTTGGCGAGACCGCCAGTGCGCGCGAGGTGCGAGCCAAGGTCGAGAAGCTCGGGTTCAAAACCTACACCCAGGTCATCGAGACGGCAGCAGGACAGCGCATCCGTGTGCGGGTGGGGCCTTTCGCGTCTCGGGAGCAAGCCCAGCAGGCGGCCAGCCGACTCAAAGCGGCTGGCCTGCCCGCGGCAGTGCTCACGCTATGAGAACCATGGCTGCCATGGGCTGGGTCGACATTGCTTTTCTTGCGCTGCTGCTGGTGTCGGTGGTGCTGGGGCTGGTGCGAGGGCTGGTCTTCGAGGTGCTTGCGCTGGCTGGATGGGTGGTGGCCTTTTTCGCTGCGCAGTGGATCACGCCGCAGTGGAGTGCAGCAGTGCCCATCGGTGCGCCCGGGTCGATGATCAACCACGTCAGCACCTTTGCGATCGTGTTTGTGGCCACGCTGTTCGTCTGGGGGCTGCTGGCGTGGCTGATCAAGAAGCTCGTTCACGCCAGCGCGCTCAGTGTGCTCGACCGGCTCATGGGGGCGGCTTTCGGTTTGGTGCGGGGTGTGCTGATCGCTTTGGTGGTGACTTTGCTCGTGACCTGGACGCCGCTGGCGCGCAGTGAACCGTGGCGAGCCTCTCATGGAGCGGCGCTGTTGCAAGAAATGCTCCAGGGGCTCAAGCCCCTCATGCCTCGCGAGCTGGCCGAGCGGCTCGTGACCCGTTGAACTGTCTGGAAGGTAAACCATGTGCGGCATCGTGGGCGTCATTTCGAAGGCGCCGGTCAACCAGCTCATTTATGACGCGCTGCTGCTGCTGCAGCATCGTGGCCAAGACGCCGCGGGCATCGTCACCGCGATGGACACCAAGTTTTTCATGCACAAGGCCCGCGGCATGGTGCGCGACGTCTTCCGCACCCGCAACATGCGGGCACTGCCCGGCACCGTGGGTTTGGGTCAAGTGCGTTACCCCACGGCGGGCAATGCCTACAGCGAGGAGGAGGCACAACCCTTCTACGTGAACGCGCCGTTTGGCTTGGTGCTCGCGCACAACGGGAACCTCACCAATGCCCATGCCTTGCGCAAAGAGCTTTTTGCCATCGATCGACGTCATCTGAACACCGAGAGCGACTCTGAAGTCTTGCTCAACGTGCTGGCCCATGAGCTGGAGCTGGCCGCGCGTGAATTGCCGCTGACGCCGGAGGAAATCTTCAAGGCCGTGCGAGGTGTGCACAAGCGGATCAAGGGCTCTTATGCGGTGGTCTGCCTGATTGCCGGCCATGGCTTGCTGGCCTTCCGCGACCCGTATGGCATTCGCCCGCTGTGTTACGGGCAGGCCGACCTGCCAGAAGGCACCGAGTGGATGGTGGCCAGCGAGTCGGTGGCGCTCGAAGGCACCGGTCATCGATTCGTCCGCGACGTGGCGCCGGGCGAGGCGATCTTCATCGACCTCGAGGGGCAGGTGCATGCACAGCAATGCGCCGAGCGTCCCAGTTTGAATCCATGTGTTTTCGAGTTCGTGTACTTGGCGCGTCCGGATTCCGTGATCGACGGCATTTCGGTGTATCAGGCGCGGCTCAACATGGGCGAGACGTTGGCCCAGCGTGTCATCTCGACCATGCCACCCAGCGAGATCGACGTGGTCATTCCGATTCCGGAGTCCAGTCGTCCCTCGGCCATGCAACTCGCGCAGAAAATCGGAAAGCCCTATCGGGAAGGTTTCGTGAAGAACCGTTACGTGGGGCGCACCTTCATCATGCCGGGGCAGGCGGTGCGTCGCAAATCGGTGCGCCAAAAGCTCAATGCGATGCCGCAGGAGTTCAAAGGCCGCAACGTGCTGCTGGTGGACGATTCCATCGTGCGAGGCAACACCTCCCGTGAAATCGTGCAGATGGCCCGTGAAGCCGGTGCGCGCCGGGTCTACATGGCTTCGGCGGCGCCGCCGGTGCGCTATCCGAATGTCTATGGGATCGACATGCCCACCAAGAGCGAGCTGATCGCGCACGGCCGCAGCATCGAAGAAATTCGTGAGTTCATTGGCGCCGATGCGTTGATCTACCAAGACGTGGCGGCCATGAAGAAGGCAGTGGGTTCGCTGAACCCCCGGATCGACGGCCTGGAGGCTTCCTGTTTCGACGGCCACTACATCACTGGCGATGTCAGCGCCGAGGACTTCGCGGCCATCGAGACCCAACGGACCTCGCAGGGCGAGGACGAAGAGCCTGGGCGCACCCGCTTGGCGCTGCAAAGTTCGGACGAGGCTTGAAGGGGCGACGATGAGCGACAAGCCTGGCATCCCTCGTGTGGATCTGCCCCTCGATGCCCGCCTAGATACTTTGGCCGTGCGCGAGGGGCTGCCCGCCACGCCCTGGGGCGAAAACTCCGAGGCGCTGTTCCTCACCAGCAGCTTCGTGCACCCGGATGCGGCCACCGCGGCTGCACGGTTTGCCAATGAGGAAGAAGCTTTTGTCTATACCCGCTTCACCAATCCCACCACGATGATGATGGAGCGGCGCCTGGCCGCTTTGGAAGGGGCCGAGGCCTGCATCGCCACCTCCAGTGGCATGGCTGCCATCTTGCTGCTCGTGATGGGCCTGCTCAAGGCAGGGGACCACATCATTTGCTCGCAAAGCGTCTTTGGCTCGACCATCAAGCTGCTGGGCGGGGACATGGCCAAGTTCGGCGTCGAGACCACGTTCGTGTCACAGACCGACGTGGATCAATGGCGTGCGGCGCTCAGACCCCAGACCAAGCTGCTCTTTGCCGAGACGCCCACCAACCCGCTCACCGAAGCCTGCGACATTGCTGCGCTGGCAGATATCGCTCATGCCGCCGGCGCCTGGCTGGCCGTGGACAATTGCTTTTGCTCGCCGGCGCTGCAGCAGCCCCTGCGGTGGGGCGCCGACTTCGTGATCCACTCTGGCACCAAGTACCTCGATGGCCAAGGCCGCGTCATTGCGGGGGCCATCTGCGGGCCGCAGGCCGAGATCGAGGGCAAGCTCGTGCCTTTGATGCGTAGCGCTGGCATGTGCCTGTCGCCTTTCAATGCCTGGGTGGTGCTCAAGGGCATGGAGACACTGTCCATCCGTATGAAGGCGCAAAGCGAGCGTGCTTTGGCGCTGGCCCAATGGCTCGAAGCGCACCCGCAGGTCGAGCGCGTTTACTACCCGGGCCTGGCCTCGCACCCGCAGCACGAGCTGGCCATGCGCCAGCAAAACGGCCTGGGCGGGGCGGTGCTGTCCTTCATCGTCAAAGGCCAGGCCCAAGGGGGGGCCGAGCTGGCGCGCAAGCGTGCCTTCCACGTGATCGACAGTACCCGTATCTGCTCGATCACCGCCAATCTGGGCGATACCAAGACCACCATCACCCATCCGTCCAGCACCTCACACGGACGCCTGAGCGAAGAGCAGCGCTTGGCTGCTGGCATCACCCAAGGCTTGATCCGCGTGGCCGTGGGATTGGACGACGTCGAAGACCTCAAGGCCGATCTGCAGCGCGGCCTCGACACTCTGACCGCATGACCCAAGTTCGCACCCGCTTTGCCCCGTCTCCGACGGGCTTCATCCACCTGGGCAACATCCGCTCGGCCCTGTATCCCTGGGCCTTCGCGCGGGCCAACCAGGGCGTGTTCATCCTGCGCATCGAGGACACCGACCTGGAGCGTTCGTCTCAGGCCGCCGTCGATGTCATCCTCGAAGGCATGAAGTGGCTCGGGCTGGACCCCGATGAAGGCCCCTATTTCCAAATGCAGCGCATGGACCGCTACAAGGCCGTGATCGCGCAGATGTTGGAGCAAGGCCTGGCCTACCGCTGCTACATGACCCCGGCCGAGCTGGATGCGCTGCGCGAGCGCCAGATGGCAGCCAAGCAAAAGCCGCGCTACGACGGCACGTGGCGCCCCGAGCCTGGCAAGACCTTGCCGCCGGTGCCCGAAGGGGTGCAGCCGGTGATTCGTTTCAAAAACCCGATCGGCGGGGCGGTGGTATGGGATGACAAGGTCAAGGGCCGCATCTCGATCAGCAACGACGAGCTGGACGATCTGGTGATCGCTCGACCGGACGGCACGCCCACCTACAACTTCTGCGTGGTGGTGGATGACATCGACATGGGCATCACCCATGTGATCCGGGGCGATGACCATGTGAACAACACGCCGCGTCAGATCAACATCTTCCGAGCGCTTGGCAAAGAGCCTCCGGTGTACGCGCATCTGCCTACCGTGCTCAATGAGCGGGGCGAGAAGATGAGCAAGCGCAACGGGGCCAAGCCCGTGACGCAGTATCGTGACGAAGGCTACCTGCCCGATGCGATGATCAATTACCTCGCGCGCCTGGGGTGGAGCCATGGCGATGACGAGATCTTCACGCGCGAGCAGTTCTTGCAGTGGTTCGACCTGGATCACTTGGGCAAGAGCGCGGGCCAGTTCGACGAAGCCAAGCTGCGCTGGGTGAATGCCCAGCACCTGAAGATGACCGAGGATGCCAAGCTCGTGCCGCTGGTGCGGCAGCAGCTGGCCCGGCTGGGACTGTCGGCCAACGATGATGCGAAGCTGGCCCGCATGTGCGGCTTGTTCAAAGACCGCTGCAGCACCACGGTGGAGCTGGCCCAGTGGTTGGCGATGTACTTTGCGCCGGTGCAGCCCAGCGCGGAAGACATGGCGGTCCATGTGACCGAGGCCGTCAAACCCGCGTTGCAATCGCTGCGCGAAAAGCTCGCCACGGTGACCTGGGAGAAGGCTGCCCTGCAGCAGGCGATCAAAGACACCATCGCTGCCCATGGCTTGAAGATGCCCCAGTTGGCCATTCCCGTGCGTGTGCTGGTGTGCGGCCGTGCGCAGACGCCGTCGATCGATGCGGTGCTCGAACTTTTCGATCGATCCACCGTGCTCGACCGCTTGCAAGTCTGAGAATTTTCGGTTTATACTTTCGTTCTCGCTTGAACGGCGCGACGAAAAAGAAATCAGCGATGATTTCTGAAGCCTCGATGGGGGTATAGCTCAGCTGGGAGAGCGCTTGCATGGCATGCAAGAGGTCAGCGGTTCGATCCCGCTTACCTCCACCAAGTCAGGCGGCGTGCGGTTCAAGTGGACGAAGATTTCAGTCCCCTTCGTCTAGAGGCCTAGGACACGACCCTTTCACGGTTGTAACAGGGGTTCGAATCCCCTAGGGGACGCCAAGTTTGGCGGTGCTTGTCGCAGCGATGCGAAAAACCCGCTACCGACGCGGAGTGGTAGTTCAGTCGGTTAGAATACCGGCCTGTCACGCCGGGGGTCGCGGGTTCGAGTCCCGTCCACTCCGCCAATGTTTGACGCCACGGGGCAAGCACGATCAGTGCTTGCCCCGTTTTCATTTGAGAGGCCAAAGGGTCTTTCCGTAGGCAGGTTTGCAGCGATGGGCATGTCGGTGAGGGCATCGAGCCGTGGTGATGCAGCGATCGGGGCCGAATCCAGGGCCGGCGTGCGCCAGCCATGGCGCATGGCGCGTGCCTTGGGCGTCGTCTGCCTAGGCTTCGGCCTTGGCGTGTGACATCATGGGCTGCCCTCTTGGCCACGCCAGCAATGCTGTGTGCCAGCCGCCGTCGGGCTCGTTCGATTCCCGCTCAACCCTTGATCTTCCGACATGAACGCCTTGCTGATCGCTTTCGTGGTGTTGTACTTGCTGGCCACCTTGGCCCTGGGGGTGTGGGCGGGCACGCGCATCCATGACACCCGCGACTTCGCCGTGGCTGGGCGAAGCCTGCCCTTGATCATGGTGGTGACCACGACATTTGCCACTTGGTTCGGCGCCGAGACGGTGATGGGCATCCCGGCCAAGTTCATCCAGGGCGGGCTGCATGCCATCGTTGAAGATCCTTTTGGGGCAGGGCTGTGTCTGGTGTTGGTCGGCGCGTTTTTTGCCGGCAAGCTGTATCGCTTGAACCTGCTGACCATTGGCGACTTTTACCGTCGCCGGTATGGCAAGGGCGTAGAGGTGTTCTGCTCTGCGGCCATCATTCTGAGTTATCTCGGATGGGTCGCAGCGCAGATCACGGCCTTGGGCCTGGTGTTTTCGGTGTTGACGCAAGGCGCGATGAGCGAGACGGCGGGCATGATCGTCGGGACGCTGGCGGTGTTGATCTATGTGGTGATCGGCGGATTCTTGGCGGTGGCCTGGACCGACTTCATCCAGATGATCGTGTTGGTGCTGGGTCTGTCGGCCATTGCGCTGTTTTCGGCCGATTTGGCCGGTGGCGCTGCAGCGGTGATGGAGGTGGCCCGTTCGCGCGAGTTGTTGCACATTTGGCCGCAGCCGAACTTTACCGACGTGGCGATGTTCGTCGGTGCGGCGCTGACGATGATGCTGGGCTCGATTCCGCAGCAAGACGTGTTTCAGCGCGTGATGTCGGCCAAGGACGAGCGCACCGCGCGGCGTGGCGCGGTCATCGGCGGGGTGAGTTACATCCTGTTTGCGGCCGTGCCGATGTTCATCGTCTGCGCGGCAGTGGCCGTGATGGGACAGCAGGCGCTGGATCTGGCTCAGGAGGACTATCAAAAGCTGCTGCCGACGTTTGTGCTGACGCACATGCCGCTGGTGATGCAGATCTTGTTCTTCGGCGCGTTGCTGTCAGCCATCAAAAGCACGTCTTCCGCGACGCTGTTGGCGCCGACGACCAGCTTCGTCGAGAACATCTTGAAAAACTTGCGCCCCGAAATGAGTGACCGCGAGCAGCTCTTGGCCATGCGGTGGACCTTGGTGATCTTTGCCGCCTTGGTTCTGACTTATGCGATCGCCATGGAGGGCACCTCGATTTATGAACTGGTGTCCTCGGCCTATCAGATCACCTTGGTTGGGGCCTTCGTGCCCTTGGTGTGTGGTCTGTATTGGCGTCGGGCCAGCACGCAGGGTGCCATCGTCAGCCTGGGCGCCGGCATCGGCACTTGGGTGCTGTTCTTGCCGCAGGTCAGCCGTCTAGGGACGGTGTTCCCCGGGCAGTTGGCCGGGCTGCTGGCGGGTTTGGTGGGCATGGTGGTCGGCTCTTTGGCGCCGCAATGGCTGCGCAACCGGCACGATCCCGTCGGTGAGGAGGCCGCCGCACCGTCGTCAACGCACTGAAGGGCTCACATCAGCAGGTCGGCCTTGTGCGCCAGGGCCGTGCGTAAGTAGTCGACGAAGGCACGCACGCGCGCCGAGGTTTGGTGGCGAGGGGGATACACCGCGTAAATGTCGGCCTCTGGCGTGCTGTACTGCGCCAGCACTTGAACCAGCCGGCCGCTGCGCAAATAGCGTTCGATGTCCCACTGGGCACGCATCAGAATGCCATGACCGTCCAGAGCCCAGTTCACCGCGATTTCGCCATCGTTGGTGGTGAGGTTGCCGCGGATCTTCACCGTCTCGGTGCGCAGATGGCCCGCACGCACGCTGGTGAGTTTCCACACGCCGTAGGCCAATTCACCCTGCCGGATGCCGATGCAGTTGTGGCGGACCAAGTCTTGCGGGGTTTTGGGCACCCCGTGCTTTTGCAGATAAGCCGGACTGGCACATAGCAATCTGCGATTGGGCGCCAAGTAGTGCGCGATCAGCCGGGCATCTGGGGGGGCGCCGAAGCGGATGCACACATCGTAGGCGTCTTCGGAAGGTGGCGGCGGATCGACCGATAGTTGCAGTTGGACCTCGACGTCGGGGTATTTGCGAACGAACCGGGAAATCAGGGGGGCCACATGGCTGCGCCCAAAGCCCAGCGTGGCATTGACGCGCAGCAACCCTTTGGGGGTTTGTTTGCTCATCCCCAGGAGCTGCTCCATGCTGTCGATCTCCGACAAGATGCGACGCGCGTGTTCCAGGTAGAGCTCGCCTTCGGGCGTGAGGCTCATGCGGCGCGTGGTTCGGTTGATCAGCTTGACGCCCAACCTGGCTTCGATGAGGGCCAGATGTTTGCTCACCGCTGGGGTGGTGATGCCCAGCTCGCGCGCGGCGGCACTGAGGCTGCCGGCACGGGCCAGGGTGCTGAAGAACCCAAGATCGGACGCTTGAACCACTTTGGGCATGGCGCAGGAGCGTGGCTTGATTGTGAACTTGAAGTAAATGATGCGTTGAGTCGTGCGCGCTCGCAAGGCCGGGCCGGGCTCCTACAGTGACGGTGTCTCTTCACATCGTTTGCGACATCGGTCATGAAAACCTATGCGATCGCGCTGATTCCCGGCGACGGCATCGGCAAAGAAGTGGTGCCGGCCGGACGTCAGGTGCTGGAAGCCCTGGCCCGCAGCCGCTCGGATTTGCATTTCGAGTTCGAGCACTTCGACTGGGGGGCGGACTATTACCGCCGGCACGCAGTCATGATGCCGCACGACGGGCTGGACCGTCTGCGCGCCAAGGATGCGATTCTGTTTGGCTCGGCTGGGGATCCTGGGCTGCCCGATCACATCACGTTGTGGGGCTTGCGACTGAGGATCTGCCAAGGATTCGATCAGTATGCCAACGTGCGGCCGACCAGAATCCTGCCAGGCATCGACGCGCCATTGAAGCGTTGCAGTCCGGAAGATCTCGACTGGGTGATCGTGCGGGAGAACTCCGAGGGCGAGTATTCGGGCGTGGGCGGGCGGGTGCACCAGGGACATCCGATCGAAGCGGCCGTCGATGTGAGCATGATGACCCGTGTGGGTGTGCAGCGCATCCTGCGCTTTGCGTTCGGCTTGGCGCAATCGCGTCCGCGTAAACAGTTGACGGTGGTCACCAAGAGCAATGCGCAGCGCCATGCGATGGTGATGTGGGACGAAATCGCCCACGAGGTGGCCGAAGAGTTCCCCGATGTGCGCTGGGACAAGGAGTTGGTCGATGCGATGACGGCGCGCATGGTCAACAAGCCCGATACCTTGGACACCATCGTGGCGACCAATTTGCATGCGGACATTCTGAGCGACTTGGCTGCCGCTTTGGCGGGCAGCCTGGGGATCGCGCCAACGGCCAACCTCGACCCGCAGCGTCGTTATCCGTCGATGTTCGAGCCCATCCATGGATCGGCTTTCGACATCATGGGCAAAGGGCTGGCCAACCCGATCGGCACGTTCTGGTCGGTGGTGATGATGCTCGAACACTTGGGCGAGAACGAGGCAGCGCAGCAGGTGATGCGAGCCATCGAGGCCGTCACTTCCGATCCGTCCTTGCACACCGGCGATCTGGGCGGCCATGCGACCACGGCGCAGGTGACCGACGCGGTGTGTCGCTTCATTCTCGAGCCCGGTCGGCGATGAGCGCTGGCGGCTGCGCACCGGGGCGTCGTTGCTTCTCGGCCTGCCGAGGCTGGGCGCATTGAGGGCGCACGGAGGGCGGTGTAAGGCTGCGGCAGAGATCTGCGCCGCCTCGGATTCAACCGTTCGAAGAGGAGACATGGTCATGAAGTCGTTCGTCCGGCTGGGCCTATGCTTGGCCATCGTGGGTCTGGGTTTGCAAATGGGGGGCGTGCAGGCCCAAGCCTGGCCTGCCAAACCGATCACGTTGGTCGTTCCGTTTTCGCCAGGGGGCACCACCGATGTCTTGGCGCGAGCCTTGGCCGATCGGCTTCAGGGCCCCTTGGGACAGCCCGTGGTGGTGGAAAACAAGCCGGGGGCTGGCGCAACACTGGGGGCGGCGGCCGTGGCGAGGGCGCCAGCCGATGGCTACACGCTGTTGATGGGGGCGGTGCATCACACGATCGCCACGAGTGTGTACAAGAAGCTGAGCTACAGCTTCGAGCGAGACTTTGCGCCCATCACCACCGTGGCATTGGTGCCCAATGTGTGGGTGATCAATGCCGCCACGCCTGCGCAGGATGTCAAGTCCATGGTGGAGCTCATTCGCCGGACTCAGCCGGCGATGACCTACGGCTCCAATGGCGTTGGCACGTTACAGCACTTGATCGGCACGCAGCTGTCCGAACAATTCGGGGTGAGTTTGACGCATGTGCCCTACAAGGGCAGCGGCCCGTTGACCACCGATTTGATCGGGGGGCAGGTGCACATGTCGTTCGACACGATCACCCCGGTGCTGCCGCATATCAAGGCGGGCAAGCTGCGTGCGCTGGCGGTGACCTCCGCCAAGCGGTCGTCGGCGCTGCCCGAGGTCCCGACCCTGGACGAGGCCGCAGTCAAGGGATTCGACATGGGCACTTGGTTTGGGGTGCTCGCCCCGGCGGCCACGCCCAAGGAGGTGTTGAGCCGGCTGCACCGGGAGATGGTGGCGATCATTCGCTCGCCGGAGTTTGGCCAGCGCATGCGTGACATCGGCGCCGAACCGATCGGCGACACCAGCGAGGAGATGGCCCAGCGCATCGCAGCGGATACGGCCCGCTATGCGCAGCTGGTCAAGAAAGCCCGCGTGACGCTGGATTGAGGGACCCCGCCTGCGCCAAGTGGACGCTGGGCGCGGCGGGGCGGCTCAGGCTGAGGGCTTGGTCGGGGCGGCGCCAGCGGTGTCGATCACCGATTGGGCGGCCCGGAAGCCCTCGATGGCCGCCGGAAAGCCACAGTAGAGGGCCGAGTGCAGCAGTATTTCCTTCAGTTCCTCGACCGTCACGCCGTTGTTCAGTGCTCCGCGCACATGGCCTTCGAGTTCCTGGCGCTTGCCCAGGGCCACCAGCATGGCCACGGTGATCATGCTGCGCGTTTTCGGATCGAGGCCGGGGCGGCTCCACACCGTGCCCCAGGCCAGTGCGGTCACGAGTTGCTGCAGTTCGGCGTGAAAGTCGTTGGCGTTGGCAAAGGCGCGCTCGACGAAGTCGGGGCCCATGACACGTCGTCGCATGGCCAAGCCGTCGCGAAAGGCATCGCGGCTGAGGTTGAGCGTGAGCTCGGCGGTGGCGGGGTCGGGGATGTGGCTCATGGTGCGGGCACGTCGGCAGGTCAAGAGCTCCATTCTCGCTCAGCCCCTGAAGGTGGCATCTTGGGCTTGGCACGCGGGAACACGCCCGTGACGAGGGCGGTGCCCACGAGGATGACCGCGCTGCCGGCCAGCATGGCAGGGGTGATGCTTTCGTCCAGGAAGCTCCACCCCCACAGCACGGCGAAGCCGGGGATCAGGAAGGTCACGGTGATGGTGTTGGTGGGCCCGACGCGACTCATCAAGCGGAAGTACAGGAGGTAGGCCAGGCCGGTGCACAGCAGGGCCAGCGCCAAGGCCGAGGCCCAAGCGCCGGCCGAGGGGGCGGATGCGGGCCACCACCACCAAGCCGGCAACAGCAGTGCCAAGGCGGCACCCAGCTGGGTGCCGGCGGCCACCGCCAGCGGCGGCACATCGGAGAGGTGGCGCTTGGTGTAGCTGGCCGCAAAGCCGTAGCACAGGGCGGCTCCCAGGCAGGCCAGCACGGCCCAGCCCGAGGCTACGCCCGACGCATCCGGCCGAAAGCTCGCTTTGTCCCAGGCCAAGCCCACCACGCCGACGAAGCCGATGGCCAGTCCCAGCACGCGAGGCCAAGTGAGCCTGTCCTTCAGCCACAGCCAGGCGATCAACGCGCCAAATAGCGGCGTGGTGGCGTTGAAGATGGAGGACAGGCCCGCCGTGATGCTCAGCGCGGCATAGCTGAAGCCGAGAAAGGGCAGGGCGCTGGTGAACAGACCTGCCACGAAAAGCGGGACCGCACGGCGGCTCAACCATGGGGCCTGACCGCGCCAGACCAGCCATGGCACGAGGAACAGGGCAGCGCCCGCGACCCGCACGGCCACCAAGGCCACGGGGCCGAACGGGCCGGCGGCCAGGCGCATGAAGAGGAAGGAGGCGCCCCAAATGGCGGCCAGGACCACGAGTTCGGACAGATCGCGAGTCTTCATGCCGCCAGCACCCCTTCGAGCCGCAGCAAGGCGATCTTGCGTTCCAGGCCAGCGGCGTAGCCCGTGAGGCTGCCGTCGCTGCCGACGATGCGGTGGCAGGGCACGAGGATGGACACCGGATTGCGCCCCACGGCCGCGCCCACGGCCCGCACGGCCTGTGGGCGGCCAATGCGCTCGGCCAGGTCGCGGTAGCTCAGCGTCTGTCCAAGGGGCACCTCCAGCAAGGCTTGCCACACCGCGCGCTGAAAGGGGGTGCCATGCAGGTCCAACGGAGGCCGCTCGCTCAGGCAGCCTGCTTGCCAGTAAGCGTCGAGGCTGGCCTCCACCGCTCGTAGCAAGGGGTCGTCCTCGCAGGTCGGTGCGTCGAGGGTTTTCGGGGTGTCTTTTTGCCCTTCGGCAAACCACAGGCCGGCCAATCCAAGGGCAGTGCGTGCGGCCCAAATCGTGCCCAGCGGCGAAGGCCAGCGGCGTTGCGCGGTGTATGGGACATTCGTCATGGTTGTAGTGCGGTCAGGCAAGGCTGGGGGATGTGAGGACGGCAAGACCTGGCTTGGCCGCTGCGTCGGTGCGTGCTTGCCAGCCATCGAGGGGCACGGTGCGCACCATTGACGCACGCTGCGGGTCGCCACACGCTGGCGCAAGAAGGCGGAAGGCGGCGTCTGCGAGCCAGATTCTCGGCATAGGGCATTATCCGCTTCCGGGGCCCCGCGGCCTGAGGCGGTGGCAGAGGGCGCATCGAATGTGACGGGGACGGTCTCTACAATCGGCAGGCATTCGTCCCCATTGTCCAGAAGGAGCGTCCGTGCAGCCAGCCGCATCGATCTTCAAGGCCTACGATATCCGTGGCATCGTTGGGAGTACCCTGGACGAGGCCGTGGCCGAACACCTGGGACGAGCCTTTGGCACCGAAGCCCTGGCGCTGGGAGACAAGGCGGTGGCCGTGGGGCGTGACGGACGTTTGTCGGGCCCGTCCCTGTCGGCCGCGTTGATCCGGGGGCTGTGCGCCACCGGGATCGATGTCATCGATCTGGGGGCCGTGACCACGCCGATGAGCTATTACGTGGCGGCCACCCGAGCGCAGCAGGGCTGCCATTCCAGTGTCCAAGTGACCGGCAGCCACAATCCGAAGGACTACAACGGCTTCAAGATGGTGCTGGGCGGTCGCGCCATCCATGGAGAGGACATCCAAGGCTTGCGCCGCCGCATGGAGTTGGAAGACTATGCGCAGGGTCAGGGGACCGTGCACCGGCTGGACGTGTTGCCCGAGTACACCCGGCGTATCGTCAGCGATGTGACCCTGGCCCGCCCGATGAAGATCGTGGTCGATTCGGGCAATGGGATTGCGGGCGCTTCGGCACCGGGCATCTTGCGCGCCCTGGGCTGCGAGGTGATCGAGCTCTACTCGGAGGTGGACGGCCACTTTCCCAACCATCACCCCGACCCGTCCAAGCCCGAGAACCTGGCGGATTTGATCGCTGCGGTGCAAGCGCATGGGGCAGAGCTGGGGCTGGCCTTCGACGGTGACGGCGATCGCCTGGGAGTGGTCACGCGCCAAGGCCACAACATTTTCCCCGACCGCCAGATGATGCTGTTCGCGCGCGACATCCTGCAGCGCAACCCGGGCGCGACGATCATCTACGACGTCAAGTGCAGCCAGCGCCTGGCCCAGGTGATCCGCGAGTCTGGGGGGGTGCCGTTGATGTGGAAGACGGGGCATTCCCTGGTCAAAGCCAAGCTGCGCGAAACCGGCGCCCCGTTCGCAGGGGAGATGAGTGGCCACATCTTCTTCAAGGAGCGTTGGTACGGTTTCGACGACGCGACCTATACCGCCGCGCGGTTGCTGGAAATCCTCAGCCGTCACGACGATCCGAGCGCCGTGCTCGATGCGCTGCCGACCAGCCATAGCACGCCTGAACTCAATATCGCGTGTGCCGAAGGCGAGCACCATCGGCTCATCGAGCAGTTGCGCAAGAAGGCTCGTTTCGAGGGCGCGCGAGAGGTGGTGGATATCGATGGGTTGCGCGCCGAGTACGAGGATGGCTTCGGCCTGGTGCGCGCCTCCAACACCACGCCGGTGCTGGTGCTGCGCTTCGAGGGCTACACGCCGGAAGCCTTGGATCGCATTCGTGAGCAATTTTTGGCCGCGGTGCGTCAGGTCAAGCCCGATGCCCGCATCGGCGGGGCCGCACATTGATCGAGTTGGCAGGTCGTGCGTCCGAGCGCTGGGCTCGGCGGCTTTACTCGGTGGCCCTGTGGCTGCTGCAGCCCTTGTATGTGGCGCGTTTGTGTTGGCGCGCCCGTCGGGAGCCGCTGTATCGACATCGGTTGGCCGAGCGCTTCGGTTGGTATGACGGCCCTGCGCCGCCGCCGGGGGCGGTGTGGTTGCATGCGGTCTCGCTGGGAGAGACGCGCGCGGCGGCCGGGCTGGTGAAGGCGCTCAGAGAGCGTTGCCCGCAGCTGCGTCTGTTGCTGACCCATGCCACGGCTACTGGCCGGCAGGCTGGACAAGCCCTGTTGCAGCCGGGCGACCGTCAGGTCTGGCTGCCCTTCGATACGCCTGGCGCGGTGGCGCGCTTTTTGGCCCATCATCGGCCAGCTCTGGGCTTGTTGATGGAGACCGAGATTTGGCCCAACCTCCAGCATGCGGCGGCGGTCTGCGGGGTGCCGATGGTGCTCGTCAATGCACGATTGAGCGAACGCAGCTTACGGCGCGGACAACGTTTGGGCGTCTTGATGCGCCCGGCAGTGCGCCAACTTCGATGGGCCCTGGCGCAAACGCAGGCCGATGCGCAGCGCCTGCGTGAGGCGGGCGTCGAGCACGTGGAGGTTTGCGGCAATCTGAAGTTCGACATGACGCCTCAGCCCGAGCTTTTGGCTTTGGGACGGGGGTGGCGGGCCGCGTGGGAAGCGGCCGGGCCGCGGCCGGTGGTGCTGGCCGCCAGCACCCGCGAAGGCGAGGAGGCGGCCTTGTTGCGCGCTTGGCAGGCCTTGCCCCAGCCCCGACCGCTGTTGCTGCTGGTGCCTCGGCATCCGCAGCGTTTCGACGAAGTGGCCGCACTGGTGCAGGCCGCAGGCCTGGATTTGGTGCGCCGCTCCTCGTGGGGGGCGCAGCGGCCCGAGGCGTCGGCCGGCCGAGCCGACGTGTGCTTGGGCGACAGCCTGGGAGAGATGCCCGCGTACTATGCCGCAGCCGATGTGGCCTTGCTCGGCGGCAGCTTCGAACCGCTGGGAGGACAAAATCTGATCGAGGCCGCCGCCTGCGGCTGCCCGATCGTGATGGGGCCTCACACCTTCAATTTTGCCGAGGCGGCGGAGCTGGCCTGGCAGGCCGGGGCGGCCTGTCGGGTCCAGACGTTGTCACAGGGGGTTCAGGAAGCCGTCGCTTTGGCCGTCGACTCTGGGCGGCGCGAGGACATGGCCACGCGGGCCCGCCGCTTTGCCGCTGCCCACCGGGGGGCAGCGCAGCGCATGGCCGAGCGCGTGCTCGGCCTGCTCCTCCCCACAGCAGACTCAGCGCGCCAACAGGTCGTTGATCGAGGCCAGATCGTCGGGTGAGAGCACGCCAGCGGCTTGGCGCAAGCGCAGGTGGCCCAAGAGCACGTCGTAGCGAGCGCGAGCCAGGTCGCGCTGCGTGGAGAAAAGCTGCGTCTGGGCGTTGAGCACATCCAGATTGACGCGCACCCCGACGCGGTAGCCCGTCTGTGTGGCTTCCAATGCCAGCTTGGAGGACGCCTCTGCCGCTTCCAGGGCTTGCACTTGGGCTTGCAACGACAGCACGCCCAGGTAGGCTTGGCGGGTCCCCAGCGTGACCCCGCGCCGCGCCGCCTCCAGGTCGTTGCGTGCTTTTTCTTCCAACGAGAGCGTTTCCTTGACCCGGTTCTGGACGGCAAAACCGGCGAACAACGGCAAGTTGAACTGCACGCCGACACTGGCGGTGCTGCTGTTGCCAGCCGTGCGTTGGGCCTCATAGAGCGAGCCGTTGTTGCGATTGCGCGCCAGCGAGCCGACCAGGTCCACCGTGGGCAAATGGCCGGCACGGGCCTTGTCGGTTTCCAGCCGGGCGATCTCGTAGGCCAAGGCTGCACGTCGCACCGCGGGAGCGTCGAGCGCACGTGCGACCCAGGCCTCGGGGTCGGCGGGCTCCACCGAGGGCAGGACCACTGGCGTGGCCAAGGGTTTGGGCGTGACACCTTGGCGGCCGACGAGCTGATCCAGCGCCAGCTGGCGCGTGCGCAGGGTGTTTTCGGCCGCCAGTTCTTGGGCGCTGGCCAGGTCGAAGCGGGCCTGGGCTTCCCGGGTGTCGGTGATCGTGGCCGTGCCCACTTCGAAATTGCGCCGCGCCGAGGCCAGTTGTTCGGCGATGGCGGTTTTGTTGGCCCGTGCGGTATTGAGCGCGTCTTGCGCGGCCAGCACGTCGAAATAGGCCTGGGCCACGCGCACGATCAGATCTTGTTCGGCTTGGATGAGGTCGGCGCGGGAGATGTCCAGGGCCTTGTCGGCCTGATCGATGCTCACCGCGTTGGTGCGGTTGAACAGCGGCTGACGGGCCTGTAGCGCCAGCTGATGGGCCGTGCCAGAGACGTCCGGGCCCAGGGCTGGATCGGCCTCGGTGCGAGTGCTCGAGGCACCCAACCCCACGGTGGGCAGCCGCAGCGCGCCGGCCTGCGCGGCACGGAATCGTGCCGACTCGGCCTGGGCGCGGGCCGCCAGGTAAGTGGCGTCATATTGGCGGGCGGCCTCGTAGATCTCGACCAAACTTTGCGCCCCGGCTGGAAAGGTCCACACCAGGCTCAACCCAAGCACGAAAGGGCGCAGACGGGACAGTCGGTGTGTCGCGCAGGCCAGCGCGAAGCGGGGACGCAGAGGCATGGAAGGTCCTTCTCGTTGCAGGGGTCAGAAGCGGAACCGGGATGGCTCGTCGAAGCCTTGCAGACGGGGAGCCACGGTGTCGAAGACCTCGACACTGCGGAACTCGTGTTCGCCGGTGCGCGTGACGATGACCGCGCGCATCACGGGCTCATGGCCGACGATGGCGGCGAGCCGGCCGCCGATCTTGAGCTGTGACAGCAGCTGTTGCGGCACTTGGGCCACCGAGCCCGAAGCCAAGATCGCGTCGAAAGGCCCCTCGGCCAACGTGAGCTTGGATCCGTCACCATGGCGGACCTCGACGTTGTGGATGGCCGCGCGGCGCAGATTCTCGGCGGCCATGCGGGCCAGCTCGGGATGGATTTCCAGCGTCAGCACGCGCTGGGCCTTGTGGGCCAGCAAGGCGGCCATGTAGCCCGAGCCAGCGCCGATCTCCAGGACCTTCTCGTGCTTACCCAGAGCCAATTCCTGCAGCAGCCGGGCTTCGACCTTGGGCTGTAGCATGCACATGCCCCGCGCTCCGCCTTCCAGCAGAGGCACTTCCATGTCGACGAACGCCAGGGAGCGATAAGCGGCTGGCACGAAGTCCTCGCGGCGCACCACCGACAGCAAGGACAGCACCGACGGATCCAGCACCTCCCAGGGGCGGATCTGCTGTTCGATCATGTTGAAGCGGGCTTGTTCGATGTTCATGGACGGGTCCTTGTCCGGGACGAGGCTAGGGAAGGTCCGGATTTTATTTCGGCACTGCGTTGGCGCTGGCCTCCTCGGGCAGTGGGGAGCGGCCAAGCTTGCGGCGGATCCAAGCGGCCAGATCGTCGAGATAGCAGTAAATGACGGGCACGACGACCAGGGTGAGCAAGGAGGACGTGACCACCCCGCCGATCACCGCTTGGCCCATCGGGGCGCGTTGCTCGGCGCCTTCGGACAAGGCGAAGGCCAGCGGCACCATGCCGAAGACCATGGCCAGTGTGGTCATCAAGATCGGGCGCAGGCGCACGCGCGCGGCCATCATCAGGGCGTCCTCGCGGTCGAGTCGGCGACCTTCCAGTCCTTCGGCGCCATGGCCTGAGCGCGCCCGGTTGGCGAAGTCCACCAACAAAATCGCGTTCTTGGTGACCAAGCCCATCAGCATGATGACGCCGATGATGGAGAACATGTTCAGCGTCGAGCCGAACATCAGCAAGATGAGCACCACGCCAATGAGCGTGAGCGGCAGTGAGGACATCAGCGCGATGGGCTGCACGAAGCTCTTGAACTGCGAGGCCAGGATCATGTAGATGAAGATCACGGCCAGGCCCAGCGCCGACAGTGCGTACGAGAAGGATTCCTGCATGTCGCGCGTGGAGCCGCCGAAGTTGATCCGGTAGCCCGCTGGCAACGCCATGGACTCGATGGCGCGCCGGATGTCGGCCGACACTTCGCCCAGTGAGCGTCCCGACACGTTCGCGGTGATCTCGACCTCGCGGCGAAGATCGCGACGGTTGATCTGGCTCGGACCCACCGAGGGCACGAGGTCGGCCACTTGCGCCAAACGCACGATGCGGGCACTGCCATCGGCGTTCTGACCCACGGTCAAGCCCAAGGCGGCCAGATCGTCGGCTTGCTGCCGCGCCTGTGGCGCCAGCCGGACCTTCACATCATAGATCTCGTCGTCTTCGGCGCGCCAGTTGCCCACGGTTTGCCCGGCCACCAGGGCTCGCAAGGTCGAGGTGATCGCCCCCACGCTTAAGCCCAGGTCGGAGGCCGCTTCGCGGCGCACCTGCACGTTCACCGTGGGCTTGTTGGGCTTCATGCTGGTGTCCAAGTCCACCAGGCCCGGGATGGTGCGCAAACGTTCGAGCAAGGCTTGTGTTTGACGCTGCAGCTCCTGCAAGTCGTTGCCTTGCAACGACAGCGAGATGGGTTTTTGTCCGCCGACGGCATCGAGCAAGCCCACATGGGTCACGGTGATGCCAGGCACCGATGCCAAACGTTCTCGCAGCGGCACCGACATTTGGTCGACGTTGCGTTCACGCTGGTGGCGATCGACCAACCTCACGAAGAGGTTGGCCTGGTTCTTGTCCGGCGCCGAGCCGGTGTTGATGGTGGCCACCGTGTAACGTACCTCAGGGAACTCACGCAAGATCGCATCGACTTGCCGCGCCTTGGCCTCGGTGGCCTCCAGTGACGAGCCGGCGGGCGTGTAGAAGCTCACATTGGTGTCGCCAAAGTCGGCCTTCGGCACGAACTCGGTGCCCAGCAAAGGCACCAGCGCAAAGCTCAGGACCAAGCTGGCTGCGGCAATGCCCATCGTGGCTGCCTTGTGCCGCAGCGACCAGGCCAAGATCCGCTGGTAGGCCTCACCAAGCCCATGCGAGAAGCGATCCATCGCTGCGGTCAGCCGGCCCAGGGTGCGGTCATACAGGCTTTTCGGTCCATCGTCGCGGCGCATGACCGCCGGGTCGTGCCACACGCTGGACAGCATCGGGTCCAGGGTGAAGCTCACGAACATCGAGATCAGCACGGCGGCCACCATCGTGATGCCGAACTCGTGGAAGAACTTGCCGATGATGCCGCCCATGAAGCCAATGGGCAGGAAGACGGCCACGATGGACAAGGTGGTCGCCAGCACGGCCAAGCCGATTTCGTTGGTGCCGTCCAGCGCCGCCTCGCGCGGCCCCTTGCCCATCTGCATGTGCCGCACGATGTTCTCGCGCACCACGATGGCATCGTCGATCAGCAGACCCACGCACAGACTCAGCGCCATCAGGGTAACCATGTTGATCGAAAAGCCGAAGGCGTGCATCACACCGAAGGTGCCGATCAGCGCGATCGGCAACGTCAGGCCGGTGATGACGGTGGAGCGCCAAGAATTCAGGAAGAGAAAAACGATGGCCACCGTGAGCACCGCGCCTTCGATCAGCGTCTGACGCACGTTTTTGACCGCCACGCGGATTGGCCGTGAGCTGTCGGTGACCACCTCCAGGGCCATGCCCTGGGGCAGCTCGCCGCGCAGCTCGTTCACCACGCGGTTCAGTCCATCGACCACTTCGATGGTGTTTTCTCCTTGCGCCTTCAGCACGGTCAGCGCCAGGGTTCGTTGCCCGTTGTACAGCGCCAAAGTTTCGAGTTCTTGAGGGCCATCAACGATATCGGCGACTTGGCCCAAAGTGACCGGCACGCTGCCGCCTGGGCCGCGACGCGCCACGATGATGCGGGCGAAATCCTCGGGCCGTTGGATGCGCGCGGTGATCTGAACCACTCGTTCGGACTCGCGCGAACGCAAGGCGCCGGCCGGCAAGTCGCGGTTGTCGGTGCGCACTGCATTGAGCACCTGATCCACGGTCACCCCCAGCGCTTCCATGGCTTGCGGGCGCAGGTAAATATTGACCTCTCGGCGAACTTCGCCCACCAGCGACACCGAGCCCACCCCGGGCACGTTTTCCAGGCGCTTCTTCAACGTCTGGTCCGCGTAAGTGCTCAGCTCCAGCGCGCTGCGCGAGCCGTCTGGAGAGGTCAGGGCGAGGATGTAGACGGGGCGGGCCGAGGGGTCGAAGCGCAGCACACGCGGCTCTTCGACCTCCTCGCGCAGCGACGGGCGCAGGATGGAGAGCTTCTCACGCACATCGTCAGCGGCACGACGGTCGTCCACATCGAGGTTGAACTCGATGATGACCACCGAGCGGCTGTCATAGGAGCGCGAGTACAGCTTTTTGATGCCGGCGATCGAGTTGACGGCCTCCTCGACCTTGCGTGTCACCTCGGTCTCGACGATCTCAGGCGAGGCGCCTGGATAGTCGACCTGAACCACGACGATGGGAAACTCGATGTCAGGGAATTGGTCGACCTTGAGCCTTTGATAAGAGAACAGGCCCAAGACGACGAAGGCCAGCATGACCATCGTGGCCATGACGGGGTTGGCGATCGAGACGCGGGTGAACCACATACAGGGGGCCGTGCCTCAGCGTTGCTGGAGAGGGTCCAAGGCGGTCAAGCGCGCGCGCACGCCCTCGCGCACGGCGCCCACCGAAGCGGACAACACCTGTTCGTCTTCGCTCAAGCCGGAGCGGATCTCCACGATTCGCTGGCCGTCGGCGGTCGACCCTGATTCGCCCACGAGCACGTCGCGCCGCTCGATGCGGCCCTCGTGCAACACCAGGACGAAGGATCGACCCTGGTCGTGTCGGACCGCCGACTCCGGCACGGCCAGCGCCTGCCTCGAGGCCCACTCGATATGGCCGGTGGCGAACATGCCATGCCGCAGCGCCGGATGGGCTTGCACGGCCAGATAGACCGGCACGGCCCGGGTACCGGCTTGCGTGCTGGGGTTGATGCGCGCCACGGTGGCCTCTATGGATTCGCTCAGACCATCCACGCGCAAGCGCGCCCGAGCGCCCACACGCAGCTCGACGACTTCGTCGGCGCGCACGGCGGCTTCCAACTCCAAGCGCGAAAGATCGACGATTTCGACGATGCGGGCCTCCACACCGACGCGCTCGCCGGGTTGGGCGCTGCGCATCGACACCTGGCCCGCGATCGGCGCGCGCAGCACGGTGTCGTCCAGCGCCTTGCGAGCCAGATCCACACCGGCCTGCGCCTGCTGCACCGCGGCGCGGGCCGCCGCGGCATTGAGCATCGAGGTCTCCAGCGCGTTGCGCGAGATGAAACCCTGGTCGGCCAGCGCTCGGTTGTTGGCCAAGGTGCGCTCGGCGATGTCGAGTTGCGCTTGCGCGGAGGCGGCTTGCTCCAACGCTTGCCGCAGCCGAGCGGCATATTCGGTGGGGTCGATGCGTCCCAACACTTGACCTGCACGTACCGCTTCGCCCTCCCGGACCTCGAGCGATCGCAACTCGCCGGCGACCTTGGCCTTGACCTGCGCGGTGTGCACGGCCTTGAGGGTGCCGGAGATCGCGATGCGCCGGCTCATGTCCTGGCGTTGCACCTTCACCAGGTCGGTTGGGGCCAGTTCCACCAAAGACACGACCGTCGCAGCCGCAGGAGCGAGAGCCTGGCGCGCTTTGACCGCGCGGATCACGCCCAAGACCAGGCCCAGCAGCAGCAGACCCAGAATCAACCAAGGCAAAGTGCGCCGGATGTGGTGGTTCATCGGTGGACTCGCATCAAGACGAAGCGGTGGGGCGACGCAGGCCGTGCAGCATCAGGTCGATGTGATTGAGGATGAAGGCCCGAGGATCTTGTGTGGCGATGTCTCCAGAGCAGGCAGCGATCGAGTGCTTGTGCAGACACAGCATGAGCATCGGGAAGATCAGGGCATGCGCGGTGTCCTCCAGCGGCACGGGGCGGAATTCCCCGCGATCGATGCCCCGCTGCAACACGGCCTTGAGCAAGCGCCGCCCCGGCTCGATCACCTCAGCGGTGTAGAACTCCGAGAACTCGGGGAAGTTGCGCATCTCGGTGATGATGAGTTTGAAGATGCCCGAGGCCTGCGTCTCTCCGACCCGCTCCCACCACCCCAACGCGAGCACACGCAGCAACTCATCGGTGGGGCCGCTGAACTGGGCCGCGATGTCGCCGCCTTGGGCGATCGACAGCGACAAGTTGTGGCGGATCACGGCCTTGAGCAATTCCACCTTGCTGGGGTAATAAAGGTAGACGGTGCCCTTGGACACGCCGGCGCGACTGGCGACGTCTTCCATCTTGCTTGCCGCAAACCCCCGTTCGACGAAAACCTCCAGGGCTGCATCCAGCAGCTCCTGCGGGCGTGCTTCCTTGCGGCGTTTGCGGATCGGTTCGGCCGGGGCGTGTTCCCCTGGCGTGGATCTGGGCATGGCGGAAATACTGACTCTTGAGTCAGTAATGTAGCCCCCCGGAGCCGGTGGGTCAAGCCGCAGCGGCCTTCCCAGAGGGCTTCGGTTGTGCACTGGGCGCCGCTATGATGCCGGCCTGCCCGATCGCGGGTCTTGGAGCAAAGGATCGGTCTTGGAGTTCGAACTGTGGTGGAAAGCGGCCCTGATGGGCCTTGTCGAGGGACTGACGGAGTTTTTGCCGATTTCGTCCACAGGACACCTGATCCTCACTGGCTCCTTGTTGGGGTGGACCGGGGAGAAGATCAAAGTCTTCGAAGTCGTGATCCAAGTCGGCGCGATCCTGGCGGTGTGTTCGGTCTATGCCTCCAAGCTGCGTGAGGTGGTCTTGGGCCTGCCGCGAGGCGAGGCACAGGCTCGGCGTTTCTTCATCAACATGCTCTTGGGGTTTGCGCCAGCTGCCCTGATGGGGGTGATGTTGGCCGATCTCATCAAGGGGCTGCTGTTCAACCCGATCGTCGTGGCGCTGGGCTTCATCGTGGGCGGCATCATCATCCTGTGGGCCGAACGCCGGCAGCACGATGGGCGCCATGTGCTCATCCACGAGGCCGATCAAGTGGGCTGGCGCGATGCTCTGAAGGTCGGACTGGTACAGTGCCTGGCGCTCATTCCGGGGACCAGCCGATCCGGGGCCACCATCATCGGCGGCATGTTGCTGGGCCTGTCGCGCAAGGCGGCCACGGAGTTCAGTTTCTTCCTCGCCATCCCGATGATCGTGGGGGCGGCCGTCTATGACCTCGTGCGGCACCGGCATCTGCTGTCGGCCTCCGATGGGCCCTGGTTCGCCGTGGGCTTGGCGGTGTCGTGGCTGTCGGCCTGGCTGTGCGTGCGCTGGTTGCTGCACTTCGTCGCGCGTCACAGCTTCGTCATGTTCGCCTGGTACCGCATTGCCTTTGGCATGCTCGTGCTGGTGACTGCCTGGGCGGGCTGGGTGGAGTGGCGGGCGTGAGGGTGGGCGCTGGGCGCGGTGGCTTCACAGCCGGGTGAACACCAAATCCCACACGCCATGGCCCAGGCGCAAGCCGCGTTGCTCGAACTTGGTCATCGGTCGATAGGCGGGGCGCTCGGCGTAGGTCTGTGCCGTGTTGCGCAGGGTGGGTTCGGCACTGAGCACCTCCAACATCTGCTCGGCATAGGGCTGCCAGTCCGTGGCGCAATGCACGTAGCCGCCGCTGGTCAATCGCGAGGCCAACAGCGCCACCAGAGGGGGCTGAATGAGCCGGCGTTTGTGGTGCCGTTTTTTGTGCCAAGGGTCGGGGAAGAACACATGCACGCCGGCCAGGCTGCCCGGGGCGATCATGTGCTGGAGCACTTCGATGGCATCGTGTTGCACGATGCGGACATTGTCCAGCCCGAGCTCGCCGATGCGCTTGAGCAGCGCGCCCACGCCGGGCTCGTGCACCTCACAGCCGAGAAAGTTCGTGTGCGGCAGGGTTTGGGCGATCTGGGCCGTGGCTTCCCCCATGCCGAAGCCGATTTCCAACACGGTCGGGGCGGCTCGCCCGAACGTGGCGGCCAGATCCAGCGGCTCTGGACGGTAGGGCAGCATGAAGCGCGGGCCCCAGGTGGCCAGCGCGCGTGCCTGAGCCTCGGTGGTGCGGCCGCCGCGCTTGACATAGCTGCGCACCCCGGGCCGCAGGACCGGGCTGGCCTCGTCCGAGGTTTCGAAGGGGGGAGGGGAGCTGGCGGGTTTCATCGGGGCGGCATTCTAAGGGCCTGAGTCGAAGCGCCCGAGGGCTTGACGGGCCGCTGCCCCGCCGGGGCCCGCCTGCGGCTCAGGCCATGCCGGCTTTGGGCTGGGTGCTCAGTTTGAGCTTGCGATAGATCGACTTGATGTGGTCGTTCACCGATAACCAGCGGATTCCCATCAACCCGGCGATTTCTTTGACCGTGAAGCCTTTGCTGAGATAAGTGAGCACCTCGTTCTCACGGGGCGTCAGGCTTTCACCGTCCGGTGCGGTTGGCGGCCCATCCAGCGGGGGGCGACCGGAATCCCCGAACTGGGAGTGACTGAAGCCGGTTTCGCGGAAGTGGCTGAGCAGCCGCCGCGCAATCGCCGGTGACAGCGGCGGCTGGCCACGCACGATGCGTTGCAACTCCTCGACCAGGACCTCGAAACGGTCTTCTTTGAGGAGGTAGCCGTCGGCGCCGAGTTGCAGGGCCGGGAAGAGATGCTCGTCATCCGCATACAGGGTGGTCACGACCTTCAGGGCCGGATGTCCGGCGATCTCGCCCAACAGATCCAAACCGCTGCCGTCGGGCAGTTCCAGGCTGATCAGCACCAGACCGACGTCGTTTCCCTCTTGCGACAACGCATGGTGTGCGGCGTGAAGGTCGCCTGCCTCGCGGATGTCCAGCGCATCGCTGAAACTGTCGCGCACCACCCGAGCCAGAAAGCTCCGCGTCATCGGGTTGTCTTCGACGATCAGCACAGGGATGGCCATGGCACGCACATGCAGGCGAATGAACGGACGCCATGGTAGCCCAGGCGCGCGCGCCGCCCCACCCTCGGATGAAGGGTCAGCCCGCGTTGGTCAGCACCAGCTTGCCTCGCACCTGCCTGGCTGCCATCAACTCGAAGGCTCGGGGCAGTTCGGTCATGGGCAGCTGGTGCTCGATCACCGGACGGATTTTCCCCTGGGCATACCACGTCGCAAGCTCGGCCAGCGCTTGGGCATTGCGGGCAGGCTCGCGGCGTGCGAACTCTCCCCAGAACACGCCCACGATGGAGGCCCCTTTGAGCAACGCCAGGTTCAGAGGCAGGGACGGGATGGTGCCCTGCGCGAAGCCGATGACCAGATAGCGCCCGCGCCAGCCGATGGAGCGGAAGGCGGGCTCTGCCAAGTCGCCGCCCACAGGGTCGTAGATCACATCGGGGCCCTGCCCCCCGGTGAGGGTCTTGATTTCCTCGCGCAAGTTGGCCGTGCCGTAATTGATCGTGGCATCGGCGCCAATCTCACGGCATAGCGCGCATTTCTCGTCCGACGACGCCGCTGCGATCACGCGGGCTCCGGCGGCCTTGGCGATCTGGATGGCCGCCGTGCCCACGCCGCCGGCCGCACCCAGCACCAGCACCGTTTCGCCCGCTCGCAGTGCAGCGCGATCCATCAGCGCGTGATGGCTGGTGCCGTACGTGCACAAGAAAGCGGCCGCATCGGGAAAACTGAAGCCAGGCGGCAAGGGCATGACGAGCGAGGCCGGTACGCAGGCATGGGTGCCGAAGCCGCCCAGGCCCCCGAAGGCGGCCACGGCATCGCCAGGCCGAAGTTGCGTGACGCCTTCGCCCACCGCATCGACCACGCCGGAAAATTCCGAGCCCGGCACGAAAGGCACGGGGGGCTTGACCTGGTACTTGTTTTGTACGATCAACAGATCCGGAAAGTTCAAGCTGGCTGCTCGGATCGCCACCCGGACTTCTCCCTTCTTGGGTTCAGGGGTGGGCACTTCTTTCCAGGTGAGGGCTTGCGGGCCGATGGGGTTGTCGCAAATCCAGGCATGCATGTCGTGTCTCCTCGAGGGTGCGCAGGGCGCTTGTCGCAAGTTGTTGTCGCAAGGGCGCTGTCATGATCCATGATAAGCATGCAAGCCTGCCCAACGCGTCACCGACGTGACGTGTCCCTACAATGCCTGCCATGCGCATCTTGATTGCCAATGACGACGGCTACCTCGCCCCGGGGCTGCAGGCCCTGGTCGAGGCCTGCCGGGATCTGGGTGAGATCCATGTGGTGGCTCCCGAGCAAAACGCCAGTGCGACATCCAATGCGCTGACGATCCACCGCCCGTTGAGCGTGTTCATGTCCTCCCAGGGCTATCACGTGGTCAATGGCACCCCCTCGGACTGCGTGCATGTCGCCCTGACGGGCATCTTGTCACAGCGGCCCGATCTGGTCGTCTCGGGCATCAACAACGGCGCGAACATGGGCGAGGACACCTTGTATTCCGGCACCGTCGCTGCGGCCATGGAGGGCTATCTGTTTGGGATTCCGGCCATTGCGTTTTCCCTGGTGGACAAGGGTTGGCATCACTTGGGGACGGCCGCCCGTGTGGCTCGGGAGTTGGTGCAGCAAGCGCTGACGCGCCCGATGACGTCTGGCCCTTATCTGCTCAGCGTGAACATTCCCAACCGTCCCTATGAAGCGCTGACCGGCCGCGAAATCTGCCGCCTTGGGCGCCGTCATGCCAGTGCGGGGGTCATTCGGCAGACCAATCCTCGTGGTGAGCCGATCTACTGGATCGGGCCGGCCGGCGACGCACGTGAGGCCGGTGAGGGCACCGATTTCCATGCCATCGCGCAAGGGCGGGTTTCGATCACACCCCTGCAGTTCGACCTGACCGACCATGCGGCAGCGCCGGCGTGGCGCCAGTGGCTGGCGGAGGGCGGATGAGGCGGCCGCGCCATTTCCCGCTCAGTCTGGATCGGCTGAGCCGCGGCCATGCTCCGGCTCCCCGTGCGGCCGATGGTTTGCTGCGCCCGCAAGGGCCCGTGCGGGCCGCGGCGCTGGATCAGCGCCGCCAGGCCGTGCCGGTGGGGCTGGGGCTGGACTCCGACCTGGTGCGCCGTCGCATGGTCGAGCGCTTGCGGGCTCAAGGAGTGCGCGACGAGCATGTGCTGGCGGCCATGCTGCAGGTGCCACGGCACCGGTTCGTCGATTCGGCCCTGGCCAACCAGGCCTACGAAGACACCAGCTTGCCGATCGGTTTGCAACAAACCATCTCCAAACCTTCCGTCGTGGCGCGCATGATCGAGCTGATGATGGGGGGGCGTTCACCGCAGAGTCTCGGTCGGGTGCTCGAAATCGGCACCGGCTGCGGTTATCAGGCGGCGGTGCTCAGTCTGCTGGCGCGTCAAGTCGTCTCGATCGAGCGCTTGCGGCCGCTGCACGACAAAGCCCGTGAACTCCTGGCCCCTTTGCGGCATCACAATCTGCGCCTGGTGTATGGTGATGGCATGCTCGGGCACGCCCCGAATGCTCCTTATGACGGCATCATTGCCGCCGCCGGTGGTGCGCAACTGCCTCAGGCCTGGCTCGACCAACTGGCCCCTGGCGGCCGTTTGGTGGCTCCGATGCTCACCCCTGCGGGCGGCCAGGTCCTGGTGTTGATCGAGCATCGTGACGGGCGTTATGTGCGCACGGAGCACGAGCCCGTTCACTTCGTCCCCTTAAAATCAGGCACGACCTGAACACTCGAAAAGGAAGTCATGAATTTCCGCCTCGCAGGCCGTTCATGGAGGGTATGGAGCACGTGCGTCGCGGCAGCGGTGCTGTTGTCCGCCTGCGCCTCGCCTCTGCATCGGGCGCCGGTCGAAGAGCGCAATCTCACCGGCTCTGTCGGCGCAGCACCATCATCTCCCAATGGCCAGGCGACGCCGGCCGCGCCGGCGGCCCATCCCCATGCCGGTCAACCGGGTTACTACACCGTCAAGCCTGGCGACACTTTGATCCGCGTGGGCCTGGAGACCGGCCAGAGCTGGCGCGACATCATGCAGTGGAATCAACTCGAGAACCCCAACGTTCTCGAGGTCGGGCAAGTCTTGCGCGTGGTGCCGCCGACGGCCGATGCGACGGTGGCTTCCACCAAGCCGGTCGGCGTGGCGCGGGTCGAATCTCGCCCCTTGGAGGCGCGCGCTGCGGCGGCGGCCTCGGCACCGCCCAGTGCGACGTCCGCACCGGCCCCCTCCAGTCCGCCGCAGCCTGCTGCGGCGCCGGTGGCTTCGGGGCAGGCGCGTGAAGTCGACGACATCCTGTGGACCTGGCCGGCCGCCGGGTCGGTCATCGCAGGCTTTGACGAGACGCGCAACAAGGGCTTGGGCATTGCCGGCAAGCCTGGCGATCCGGTGTTCGCAGCGGCCGATGGCAAAGTGGTGTATGCGGGCTCGGGGCTGCGTGGCTACGGCAACCTCGTGATCGTCAAACACAGCAACAGCTACCTCACGGCCTATGCGCACAACCAGGCCTTGCTCGTCAAGGAAGACCAAACCGTGCGGCGTGGCCAGAAGATCGCCGAGATGGGCTCCACCGATGCCGATCGGGTGAAGCTCCACTTCGAGATTCGCAAGGAAGGCAAGCCGGTCGATCCGGCTCGCTATTTGCCACCGCGCTGAAGACATCGCCCCGCCTGTCGGAGATGGCCCCATGACCAGGAAGCGTGTCGAGTCCAACGGACATGCCGAACCTGGAGGCGAAGGGGAAGACGGTGCGCGCGCAGACGACATCCCGCCCATCCATGATCTGCCCGTCGAGGGCTCGCCTTCGGCCGAGGGCCTGGCCGACCGTGAGTTCGAGGTCGGCGAGTCCGAGGTGGGCAACACCTTGCAGAGCTACCTGCGCGAGATCCGCCGTACTCCGCTGCTGAGCCCGGAAGAGGAATTTGCCACCGCCACCCGTGCCCGCGAAGGGGACTTCCAGGCTCGCCAGGCGATGATCGAGCACAACCTGCGCCTGGTGGTGAGCATTGCCAAGAATTACCTCGGTCGCGGCCTGCCGATGACCGATCTGATCGAGGAAGGCAACCTCGGACTCATGCACGCCATCGGCAAGTTCGAACCGGAGCGGGGGTTCCGCTTTTCCACCTACGCGTCCTGGTGGATCCGCCAGAGCATCGAGCGCGCCATCATGCACCAGGCCCGTCTGGTGCGCTTGCCGGTGCATGTCGTGCGCGACCTCAATCAAGTGCTCAAGGCACGCCGGCAAATCGAAGCCCACCAAGATCGCCTGGGCGACGGGGATCGCCCTGTCCGAGTCGAAGACGTCGCGGCGCTGTTGGGGCGACCCGTGCAAGAGGTGGCCGAGCTGCTCAAGCTTGCGGAGACGCCGACCTCCCTCGATGCCCCGTTGGAGCGTGACGCGACCGAATCGATGATCGACATGGTGGCCGACGAGCAAGCCACCGATCCGATGGGGCTGGCGTTGCACCATGAAGTCGAGCAGCTGCTCGACACTTGGCTGCAAGACCTCAGCGAGCGGGAACGCGAGGTGCTGACGGGCCGTTATGGCTTGCATGACCGCGACCCCGAGACCTTGGAGGTGCTGGCCGAGCGTCTGGGCCTCACGCGCGAGCGCATCCGACAGATCCAGCAGGAGGCGCTGGTCAAACTCAAGCGTCGCATGATGCGGCAGGGCGTGGACCGCGATTCGATCTTTTGACGATCCGGCGTCGGCGGCGGCCGCGGGATAATCCGCGTCATGAGTGAAGTGAATGAATGGCTGCGCATCGAGTCCCTCGATCTCGAAGCGCAGGGCGTGGCGCACGATGCGCAGGGCAAGGTCGTGTTCGTCGAAGGCGCTTTGCCGGGGGAGGAAGTCCAGGTCAAGGTGCTGCGCCGCAAGCATCAGTGGGAGCAAGCCACCGTGACGGCCTGGCGCCGTCAAAGCCCGCAGCGTGTGCAGCCGCGCTGCCCTCATTTCGGCATCTGCGGTGGCTGCAAGATGCAGCATTTCCACGTGACCGCCCAGGTGGCCGTCAAGCAAAGGGTACTGGAAGACAACTTGTGGCATTTGGGCAAGGTGCGGCCGGACTTGGTGCTGCGGCCGATCGAAGGCCCTTCCTGGGGATATCGCTACCGTGCCCGCTTGTCGGTGCGTCACGTGCCCAAGAAAGGCGGGGTGCTCGTGGGCTTTCACGAGCGCAAGTCCAGTTACGTGGCCGATATGCGCCGTTGCGAGATCCTGCCGCCGCATGTCAGCGCCTTGCTGGAGCCCCTGCGCGAACTGATCGCGGCCATGCACTCGCGCGATCGCCTGCCGCAGATCGAGGTCGCCGTCGGTGACACGGTCGATCACAGCGTCACTGCTTTGGTGTTGCGCCATCTCGAACCGCTGGACGAACACGACCTGGCTCGGCTGCGGGACTTCGCGCGTGAGCATCGCATCCAGTGGTGGCTGCAGCCCAAAGGGCCCGACAGCGTCCATCTGTTGGACCCGGCCGAGGTTCCGCTGGCCTACCGACTGCCGGAGTTCGGGATCGAGATGCCGTTTCGGCCGACCGATTTCACCCAGGTCAATCACCACATCAACCGCGTGCTGGTGGGGCGGGCCGTGCGTTTACTGGATGTTCAGCCGCATGAGCGAGTCATCGACTGGTTCTGCGGCTTGGGCAATTTCACGCTGCCGCTGGCGCGCCAAGCCCGCGAGGTCTTGGGCATCGAAGGCAGCGAAACCCTGGTGCAACGCTCGCGTGAGAATGCGCGGCACAACGGTCTGGATGGGCGGGCCCGCTTCGAGGCGCGCAACCTGTTCGAGTTCGAGGTGGCCGACCTGGCGCGATACGGGTCGGCGCAGAAGTGGCTGATCGATCCTCCCCGCGAAGGCGCACTCGCACTGAGCAAGGCCCTGGCCGAGTGGCACCAATGTCCGCAGTCGGCTCCAGACTTCCAGCCTCCGCAGCGCATCGTCTACGTGTCATGCAACCCTGCCACGCTGGCCCGCGATGCCGGCCTGTTGGTGCACCAGGCTGGCTACCGTTGCGCCGCCGCTGGCGTGGTCAACATGTTTCCTCACACGGCCCACGTCGAGAGCGTGGCTGTGTTCGAGCGGGGCTGATCCCTGCGGGGCCCTGGACAGCGCAAGCAATCCCCCAGGCGTTGCGCAGCACGGGATGGCGCGGCTCGGTCCTGACGGTCCACCCCGTGTAGGCCGCATGCAAACCCTGGGTCATCGAGCCGTTCGAGACGGTTCCCATCTGCGGTGCAACCCGTGCTTGGGATGCCCGACGATCCGGGCACGCTGAGCTCCCTGCCGCGGACGGCCTCGACTCTGGAGTAGGCTTGTGCCTGGGCGGCGTGGTGTCGCCAGATTCCTTCCCAAGGACCATCCATGCAACAGAAATATCAGCTGACGCTCGAAGACGTGAAGAAAATTGCCCAGGCCGCCGAGGCCGAAGCACTGGCCCACCATTGGGCCGTGTCGATCGCCATCGTGGACGACGGCGGACACCTGTTGTGGTTGCAGCGCTTGGATGGTGCTGCGCCGATCTCGGCCCATATCGCACCGGCCAAGGCTCATGCGGCCGCGCTGGGGCGGCGTGAGAGCAAGGTCTACGAAGACATCATCAACCAGGGGCGCACCGCGTTCCTGAGTGCGCCCACGTTGCATGGTCTGCTCGAAGGAGGAGTGCCTATCATGGTGGAGGGGCAGTGCGTCGGGGCCGTGGGGGTCAGTGGAGTGAAATCCACCGAAGACGCACAAATCGCCCGTGCCGGCATTGCGGCCCTCATCGGCTGAAGAAAAGCCCTCGGCTGACGTGGCCGAGGCGCTTCTATTTGGTCAGGATGAGTTTGCCGAACTTGGTGGCGCGCAATTGATACAGCGCGCCGTTGTGTTCGATTTGGATTGATTTGCGTCCCTGGAGCAGGCGGCTGCTGGGCAGGGTGATCTCCTGCCCCAAGACTTCGGGCTCCTGGGGCGGCTTGGGCAGGCGTGCGGTCGACGGGCGAGGCAGACTCAGGGTCGGTTTCATGTCTCAGGCCTTTGTGCGTGGACGCTCATCCTGTATGGTGAACGGGTCGCCGAGCAGCAGGGATTCAGCAGGCAAGAGCCCACCAAGCCGCTGCGGCGACGATCAGCAGACTCAATAACCAGTCCATGGGGTGGGCTCAGGCCAGCGCCAGGGCCGGGGCCATCACCGAGGCGGCTGCGGCTTGGGCCGGGTGCGTTTGAGCGGCGCGCAAGACCGAGGCAGCACAATCGGCGCAGCGGCCGCAGCAAGTTGCGACGCCAAGCTCCATTTGCAGGTCTTCGAGGGACCCGCAGCCTCGATGCGCGGCATGCACGATGTCGCGGTCGGAAACCCGGCGGCACACACAGACGATCATCTCGGAGCCCTTGGCATGGTTGGAACTGGGATCAGTATAAATAAGAATGATTCGTACTACAAGTCGGCTGAGGTCCGGAATGTGTACGGGTCGGCACGGCGTGCGACTTTCATTTGGTTGCCAATCCGCACGGGATTTCCCCCCTCTGGGGGAAGCGCACGGCCCAAAGCTGCCTCGATACTGCGCAGGGCAGCGTGTGCCCATGCTGCGCGCAGCACTGGATCTCTTCCTGTAGACGTCATGCGTTCGACTCGGACCAGCCTCTGTGGGCCCGTTCTGTCTGTATGCCCCCGTTGGGGGGCCATGATGGAGGCGCGGCCGTGAAACCCATCGAAGCAGCCTCGGCCGCTCAGCGGTCGAACGCGACGTCCGGTGTGTACGGCGACCGGTTGCGGTTTTGGTTTCCAGTGGTTCTGTTCGTCTTGGTCGTGGGGGCTTATTGTTGGCGCCGTGGCGACGATTGGCGTTGGTACGAACTGGTGTGGGCGGTGGCTTCGCTGGTTCAGGCGGCCATTCGTTGGCCGCACGTACAGGCCAATCGGGTCAACCGGGTGCGCCTGCAGCGAGTGGATCGACGCGAGCAGTGGCTGATGTTCCTGGTGTTTCTGGGGCTGCTGTGCTTGCCCATGCTGGCGCTGGCCACGCCATGGTTCGATGCGCTGAACTATCGCTTGCCGCACTGGGCGCCCTGGGTCGGCACGGCGATGATGGTGGCGTCGCTGATTTATTTTCATCGGGCGCACGCCGACCTGGGGCGACATTGGTCGCCCTCGCTGGAAGTGCATGAAGAACATCGCCTGGTCACCCAAGGGGTGTACGCTCGGGTGCGTCACCCCATGTACGCCTCGATCTGGATCTTTGCTCTGGCGCAACCCTTGCTAGTGCACAACTGGCTGGCCGGCGCGTTTGGGGTGCTGGCGTTCGGGCTGCTGTATGCCTTGCGAGTTCCCCGAGAAGAAGCGCTGATGCTCGACGTGTTCGGCGACGACTACCGGGCTTACATGCAGCGCACCGGCCGCCTGTGGCCCAGGCGGCCGCGCTGATTCGGGAGCACTTGCTCAGGAGACCTCGCCCATCTGGGACTGCAGGTAGTTTTGCACCCCGACTTTGCCCACCAGTTCGATCTGGGTCTCCAGGAAGTCGATGTGCTCCTCGGTGTCGTCCAGGATGTCCTGCAGCAGGTCGCGCGACACGTAATCACGCACGGACTCACAGTGGGCAATCGCCTCTTTGATGGTGGATTGCGCCGCCGTTTCGAGCTGGAGATCGCAGTTCAGAATCTCCACCACGTCTTCCCCCACCAGCAGCTTGCCCAGATCCTGCAGGTTGGGCAGACCATCGAGCATGAGGATACGGTCGATCAAGCGGTCGGCATGCTTCATCTCCCCGATCGATTCCTCGTATTCCTTCTTCGCGAGCTTGTCCAGGCCCCAGTGCTTGAGCATGCGGTAATGCAGGAAATACTGGTTGATGGCCGTCAGCTCGTTTTTGAGCTGGGCATTGAGGTACTCGATGACTTTGGCATCACCTTTCATGGGGCTCTCCTAGTGTTGTTGAACGTGGGTCGGGGACGATCGACCGACACTCCATTGTGCGGCCATCCTCCTTGGTGCCCGAAGGAGTGACGCCATATCCCTGGAGATCCCTTCGGGCTGCGTGTGCGTGCGACAGGCGTTCGCATTCTCATCCGCATTTGTCCAATGATTTGCAAACGAGAATCGTTCGCATTAATATGCTTGCATCGACCCACCGGAGACCTCATGAAGCCCGATGTCCTGAGCCCCGTCTCGATGCACGAGGAGGAGCACGAGCTGCCGTGCGCCGAGGGCTTGCTGGCGGCCAGCTTGGCCTTGATGACCGGCTACTCTGATCCGGCGGCTTGCCCGGCTCACCGGCCCTTGTTGGCGCGCAAGATCAGTGAGAACCTTGCGGCGTTGTGCGAGCACCCCTTGTTGAACCCGAACTTCAGAACCGTGTTGTGGGGCTTGTGCCAGCGCTGGCAAGCCCGCTGCGAGTCGGAGGCGCGTCACGGGGCGGGGGCGGCCAGCCCGTCGGCCGTCGAGGGGCGGTTGCCCTGGGTGAAGGCCCCGGCCACCCTTCAGTGATCCTTCTTCGTGGCTCTGCGGCGGGAAGGTCGGCAGGATATAATCGATAGGTTTACCTGCAACCATCCCCCGCCCTCGCGAAACTTCCCGCCGAATCCTGACCGGACGCCTGCTGGAGGCGTAGCGCTGGGCGCGCACAACACCGGAGAACCCCGTGCTGCCGCAACTGCCCCAAGCTCTCTTAGCACTCGCAGACGGCACGGTCTTTCGTGGCACCTCGATCGGCTCGCCCGGTCATACGGTCGGTGAAGTGGTGTTCAACACCGCGCTCACCGGCTACCAAGAAATCCTCACCGACCCCAGTTACTGCCGGCAGATCGTCACGTTGACGTATCCGCACATTGGCAACGTGGGCGTCAACGATGAGGATGTCGAGGCGTCGAAAGTCCATGCCGCCGGCCTCATCATCAAGGACCTGCCGGTCCTGGCATCGAACTTCCGTCAAACTCGCTCGCTGTCGCAATACCTGGTCGACGAAGGCACGGTGGCCATCGCCGACATCGATACTCGACGCCTGACTCGGATCTTGCGGACCACGGGCGCCCAAAACGGTTGCATTCTGGCCCTGCCGGCCGGGCAGCCCCTCACGCAAGCGCATGTCGAGGAGGCGGTGTCCAAAGCCAAGGCTGCGCCCAGCATGGCCGGACAGGATCTGGCGCAGGTGGTGAGCGTCAGTGCGCCCTACGAGTGGACGCAAACCGAATGGCGTCTGGGGCGTGGCTATGGCACCGTGGCGGCGCCGCGCTTCCATGTCGTGGCCTATGACTTCGGCGTCAAGCGCAACATCCTGCGCATGTTGGCCCAGCGTGGATGCAAGATCACCGTGGTGCCGGCTCGCACGTCAGCCCAAGAGGCTTTGGCGCTGCGTCCCGATGGCATCTTCTTGTCCAACGGGCCTGGCGACCCGCAGCCCTGCGACTATGCGATTGCGGCGGCACGTGAGTTGATCGACACGGGCATTCCAACCTTTGGGATCTGCCTGGGCCACCAGATCATGGCGCTGGCCTCGGGGGCGCGCACGTTCAAGATGAAATTCGGTCATCACGGGGCCAACCACCCCGTGAAGGACCTGGACAGCGGGCGCGTGAGCATCACCAGTCAGAACCATGGCTTTGCGGTGGACGAAAAGACCCTGCCGGCCAATCTGCGCCCCACCCATGTGAGCCTTTTCGACGGCACGCTGCAGGGCCTGGCCCGCACCGACAGGCCCGCTTTTTGTTTCCAAGGCCACCCGGAAGCTTCTCCCGGACCCCATGACATTGGCTATCTCTTCGACCGGTTTGTGTCGCTGATGGAGAACAAGAATGCCTAAGCGCACAGACATCCAAAGCATCCTCATCATCGGCGCGGGCCCGATCATCATCGGCCAAGCCTGCGAGTTCGACTACTCCGGCGCCCAGGCGTGCAAAGCGTTGCGTCAGGAGGGCTACAAGGTCATCTTGGTCAACAGCAATCCTGCGACCATCATGACCGACCCGGACATGGCCGATGTGACCTACATCGAGCCCATCACGTGGCAGGTCGTCGAGCGCATCATCGCCAAGGAGCGGCCAGATGCCATCCTGCCCACCATGGGGGGACAGACCGCGCTGAACTGCGCGCTCGACTTGCATCGCCATGGCGTGCTGGCGAAGTATGGTGTCGAGATGATCGGCGCCAACGAGCATGCGATCGAGAAGGCCGAGGACCGGCTGAAGTTCAAGGAAGCGATGACCAAGATCGGCCTGGATTCAGCCAAGTCGGGCATCGCGCATTCGATGGAAGAGGCCTGGGCCGTGCAAAAGCGCATCCAGGCGGAGATCGGGGGCTCGGGCTTCCCGATGGTGATCCGGCCCAGCTTCACGCTGGGTGGCACGGGCGGTGGCATTGCCTACAACCCGGAAGAGTTCGAGGAGATCTGCAAGCGTGGGTTGGACTTGTCGCCGACCAACGAGCTGCTCATCGAGGAATCGCTGATCGGCTGGAAGGAGTACGAGATGGAGGTCGTGCGCGACCGCGCCGACAACTGCATCATCGTGTGCTCGATCGAGAACCTCGACCCGATGGGCATTCATACGGGGGACTCCATCACCGTGGCGCCTGCGCAAACGCTGACGGACAAGGAATACCAGCTGATGCGCAACGCCTCGATCGCCATCTTGCGCGAGATCGGCGTGGATACCGGCGGCTCCAACGTGCAGTTTGCGATCAACCCGAACAACGGGCGCATGATCGTGATCGAGATGAACCCGCGTGTGTCGCGTTCATCGGCCCTGGCGTCCAAGGCCACGGGCTTTCCGATCGCCAAGGTGGCGGCCAAGTTGGCCGTCGGCTACACGCTGGACGAGCTGCGTAACGAGATCACCGGTGGCGCCACGCCCGCGAGCTTCGAGCCCAGCATCGATTACGTCGTCACCAAGATCCCGCGCTTTGCCTTCGAGAAATTCCGTGAGGCCGATCCCCATTTGACCACCCAGATGAAGTCGGTGGGCGAGGTCATGGCCATGGGGCGCACCTTCCAGGAAAGCTTCCAGAAGGCCTTGCGCGGACTGGAAACCGGCATTGATGGCCTGACCGAACGCAGCACCGACCGTGAGGAGATCGTGCAAGAGATCGGTGAGCCCGGTCCTGAGCGCATTCTGTACGTGGCCGATGCCTTTCGTATCGGCATGAGCTTGGCCGAGGTGCACGAGGAAACGTCCATCGATCCCTGGTTTCTTGCGCAGATCGAGGAGCTCGTTCGTATTGAATCTGGCTTGGCTGGGCGCACCTTGCCCAGCCTGACGGCCGAGGAGTTGCGTTTCCTCAAGCGCAAAGGCTTTTCTGACAAGCGGCTGGCCCGCTTGCTGGGGACCGACCAGCATGCCGTGCGGCAGGCCCGCCACGCTTTGGGCATCCGCCCGGTTTACAAGCGTGTGGACACCTGCGCGGCCGAGTTCGCCACGCAGACGGCTTACATGTATTCCACCTATGACGAGGAGTGCGAAGCCGACCCCTCGAACCGGAAGAAGATCATGGTGCTGGGCGGTGGGCCCAACCGCATCGGTCAGGGCATCGAGTTCGACTACTGCTGTGTCCATGCGGCGCTGGCCATGCGTGAAGACGGGTACGAGACCATCATGGTCAACTGCAACCCCGAGACCGTGTCCACCGACTACGACACCTCCGACCGTCTGTACTTCGAGCCGGTGACCTTGGAAGACGTGTTGGAGATCGTCGAGAAAGAAAAGCCCGTCGGGGTGATCGTGCAATACGGCGGACAGACCCCGCTGAAGCTGGCGCTCGATCTGGAGGCCCAAGGCGTGCCCATCATCGGCACCAGTCCCGACAGCATCGACATCGCCGAAGACCGCGAACGCTTTCAGCAGTTGCTGCACACCTTGGGACTGAAGCAGCCGCCCAACCGCACGGCCCGCACCGAGGAGCAGGCCTTGCAGATGGCGCGGGAAATCGGTTACCCGCTGGTGGTGCGTCCCAGCTATGTGTTGGGTGGTCGGGCGATGGAGATCGTGCATGGCGACAAGGATCTGGAGCGCTACATGCGCGAGGCCGTGCGGGTGAGTGAGAAGTCGCCGGTGTTGCTCGACCGCTTCCTCGACGATGCCATCGAAGTCGATGTGGATTGTGTCGCCGACGGCGAGTCGGTGATGATTGGCGGCATCATGGAACACATCGAGCAGGCCGGCGTGCATTCTGGTGATTCGGCTTGCTCCTTGCCGCCGTACACGCTGTCGCCCGGCCTGCAAGACGAGCTGCGGCGTCAGACCACCCTCCTGGCTCAAGCCCTGAAGGTGGTGGGTCTGATGAATGTGCAGTTCGCCATCCAAGGCGAAGGGGAGGAGGCCACGGTCTATGTGCTGGAGGTCAACCCGCGGGCTTCGCGCACCGTGCCGTATGTGTCCAAGGCCACTGGTCAACCCCTGGCCAAGATCGCCGCGCGCTGCATGGCCGGGCGCAAGCTGAAGGATCAACAGGGCTTGGGCGGACGTCCGCCGCGCGAGGTGATCCCGGCGTATTTCTCCGTGAAGGAAGCGGTCTTCCCGTTCAACAAATTCCCCGGGGTCGATCCGGTGCTGGGGCCCGAGATGCGATCCACTGGTGAGGTGATGGGCGTGGGCAAGACCTTTGGCGAGGCGATGCTCAAGAGCCAATTGGCCGCCGGCTCGCGTCTGCCCACCAGCGGCACGGTGTGCCTGACGGTGAAGGACGCCGACAAGGCCAGGGCGGTGGATGTGGCTCGCCAGCTGCATGCGCTGGGCTTCCAACTCGTGGCCACGCGGGGCACGGCTGCGGCCATCGCTGCGGCCGGCATTCCGGTGCGGGTGGTCAACAAGGTCAAGGAGGGGCGTCCGCACATCGCCGACATGATCAAAGCCGGCGAGATCCAACTCGTGTTCACCACGGTCGATGAAACGCGCACGGCCATTGCAGACTCACGCTATATCCGCACGGCAGCCTTAGCCAACCGTGTGACCTACTACACGACCATGGCCGGTTGCGAGGCTGCAGTGGAGGCGATGAAACACCAGGACGATCTGGTCGTTTATTCCGTGCAAGAATTGCACAAGACGCTACACTGATTTCCATCTTCTGAACCCAGGCCGCCGCCGACCGTCCCCTGCGGGAATCGGCGGCGGCTGATTTTTTGCTGACCTGCGCTACCGTTCTCGAGCGGCCACCGCTTGGGGATCGGGCGCTTTGACCATGTGAGAGAGTAGACCCTATGGCCACCATTCCGCTGACCAAACGAGGCGCCGAGAAGCTCAAGGCCGAACTCGCGCGCCTGAAATCCGTGGAACGTCCGGCCGTGATCCATGCGATCGCGGAGGCCCGCGCGCAAGGCGATCTGTCTGAGAATGCCGAGTATGACGCGGCCAAGGACAAGCAGGGCTTCATCGAGGGCCGCATCCAAGAGATCGAAAGCAAGCTCGCCGTGGCCCAGATCATCGATCCGGCGGCGCTCGACGCGGGCGGTCGGGTGGTCTTCGGCTCGACCGTGGACCTCGAGGAAGAGGAATCCGGCGAGACCGTGACCTATCAGATCGTCGGCGACGACGAAGCCGACCTCAAGCAGGGCCTCATTTCCATCAGTTCGCCCATCGCGCGGGCGCTCATTGGCAAGGAAGCGGGGGACGTGGCCGAGGTGCAGGCGCCCGGCGGCATCAAGCGATACGAGATCGTCGAGGTTCGCTACATCTGATCGATCGGAGGACCCGTGATGCTGCGGCGTTGGATGGCCTGGGTCGCCGGCCTGTGGGCTGGAGCCGTGCTGACCATCGGCTCCGTGGCCGCGCCCTCGGCATTTGCGGTGCTCGAGCGCGCCCAGGCCGGGCGCTACGTGGCGCGGATATTCGCCATCGAGGCCCATGCCAGTTTGGCCTTGGCCGTGGTGCTGATCCTGCTGGCGCGCCGGTGTGCCAAACAGCAGGCCGGCTCGCACTTCAGCCTGGAACTGGGGCTGGCATTGATGGCCCTGTTTTGCACCGTCGCGGGCTATTTCGCGTTACAGCCCATGATGGAAGCCGCGCGGGCCGGGCAGGGCGCCTGGTCGTTTGCGGCCCTGCATGGGGCCTCGTTGGCCTTGTTCGTCCTCAAGGGATTCGCGTTGCTGGCCCTGGCCTGGCGCGCCACCGCCGTGGCCGCGCGCCCCTGACCGGGACGCCGCGGCGCCTCCGGGACTCAGGACTCGAGGGCGCGCTTTTTGCGACTGACGATGCGTTTCTTGGCCCGCTTGACCGTGCCACCTTGGGTCAGGCGCTGGTTGCCCAGAATCGTGACCTTCTTCACCTCGGGGCGTTGCCCCCCGCGCTTGGAGTACTTGATCACCTTGACCACCTTGGGGCCGGGTTTACGATCCTCGTCCACGGGTTTTTCTTTGGGCGGGATCGGGCGCCACAGCACCAGCAGCTTGCCGATGTGTTGGATGGGGGCGGCGCCCAGACGGTCGCTGAGCTGTGCGAGCATGTCCTCGCGGACTTGCCGGTCGTCGGAAAAAACGCGCACTTTGATCAGGCCGTGGGCCTTGAGGGCGGCGTCGGTTTCCTTCAGGACGGCGTCGGTGAGACCCTCGGCGCCGATCAGGACGACGGGGTCGAGATGATGGGCCTCGGCGCGCTTTTCCTTGCGCTGGGCCGCAGTGAGTGTGATCGCGGACATCTGCCTATTATCGTCGGCTCATGAACATCAAAACCAAGAGCAAGAAGGTCAACCGGGCGTGGTTGCACGACCACCTGACCGATCCTTACGTGAAACTGGCCCAGAAAGAGGGCTATCGATCGCGCGCGGCCTACAAACTCAAAGAGATCGATGAGACCTTGGGGCTGATTCGACCGGGCCAACTGGTGGTCGATCTGGGAGCCGCGCCGGGGGCCTGGAGTCAGTACGTGCGGCGGCGCTTCGCCCCGCGCGACGCCGTCGGCGGCGGAGCCGCGGCCGGCGCGCTGAATGGGCAGATCATTGCCCTGGACCTGCTCGACATGGAGCCCATCGAGGGGGTGCGCTTCATCCGGGGAGATTTTCGTGAGGAAGCGGTGTTGGCCGAACTGGAAGCGGCGGTCGCTGGCCGTCCCGTGGACCTCGTGATCTCTGACATGGCGCCCAACCTGTCGGGAATTGCCGTGTCCGACGCGGCCCGTGTGGCCCACCTGGTCGAGCTGGCGGTGGAATTTGCTTGCGCCCATCTGCACCAAAATGGTGCACTTGTCTGCAAGGTCTTTCACGGCAGTGGGTACAGCCAACTCGTCGAGCTCTTCAAGCGCCACTTTCGCATCGTCAAGCCGATCAAGCCCAAAGCCTCCCGCGACAAGTCGGCCGAAACCTTCTTGGTCGGCCAGGGTCTCAAGTCCCAGACGGCGGCACGCTGAGGCACGCTGAAAAAGCTATCTCGGTCATAGCGCCGAAGGACTCGCTGCGAGGTGTGTGATCCGTCAAACTCGGGTTGGAAACGGGGTCACCTGGATCGGAGTGCTGCGCTTGTGTCGAATAGAATGATCCCGATGTTGTTTGTCAACGGGCAATTTTTGCAGTTCGTGTCGGAGAAGGAGCCGCGGTGAACAATCAATGGTTCTCGAAAGTGGCTGTATGGCTGGTGATCGCGCTGGTGCTGTTCACCGTCTTCAAGCAGTTTGATCGTACCGCGGCCACTACCGGGCAGATCGCCTATTCCGATTTCCTGGAAGAGGTGCGCAACAATCGCATCAAGAGTGTCACGCTGCAAGAAGGTTCGGGCGGCGCCACCGAGATCATCGCCATCACCAACGATGATCGCCGTATCCGCACCACGGCCACCTATCTCGATCGTGGCCTGGTGGGCGATCTGATCAATCACAACGTCCGCTTCGACGTCAAGCCGCGCGAGGAGCCCTCGCTGCTGATGAGCATCCTCATCTCCTGGGGGCCGATGCTGTTGTTGATCGGTGTGTGGATCTATTTCATGCGCCAGATGCAAGGCGGCGGCAAAGGTGGGGCGTTCAGTTTCGGCAAATCGCGCGCACGCATGCTCGATGAGTCGAACAATACCGTGACCTTTGCCGACGTGGCCGGCTGTGACGAGGCCAAGGAGGAAGTCAAGGAATTGGTCGACTTCCTGAAAGACCCCCAGAAATTCCAAAAGCTGGGTGGGCGCATCCCGCGCGGCGTGCTGATGGTGGGGCCCCCGGGCACTGGCAAGACCTTGTTGGCCAAGTCCATCGCGGGCGAGGCCAAGGTGCCGTTCTTCTCGATTTCCGGCTCGGACTTCGTCGAGATGTTCGTGGGCGTGGGTGCGGCCCGCGTGCGTGACATGTTCGAGCAGGCGAAGAAGAACGCGCCTTGCATCATCTTCATCGACGAGATCGACGCCGTGGGCCGTCATCGCGGAGCCGGCCTGGGCGGCGGCAATGACGAGCGCGAGCAAACGCTCAACCAGATGCTGGTCGAAATGGATGGTTTCGAGACCAATCTGGGCGTGATCGTGATCGCTGCGACCAACCGGCCCGACATTCTCGATCCGGCCCTGTTGCGTCCGGGTCGCTTCGACCGTCAGGTTTACGTGACCTTGCCGGACGTGCGCGGCCGCGAACAGATTCTCAATGTGCACATGCGCAAAGTGCCTATCGGTACGGATGTCAAGCCAGACATCCTGGCTCGCGGCACGCCCGGCTTCTCGGGGGCCGACTTGGCTAACCTCGTGAACGAGGCGGCGCTGTTTGCTGCGCGTCGCAATGCGCGCGTGGTGGAAATGCAGGATTTCGAAAAGGCCAAGGACAAGATCCTGATGGGGCCTGAACGCAAGTCCATGGTCATGCCCGAGGAGGAGCGTCGCAATACCGCCTACCACGAGGCAGGACACGCCTTGGTGGCCAAGTTGCTGCCCAAGACCGATCCGGTCCACAAGGTCACGATCATCCCACGCGGGCGCGCGCTGGGTGTGACCATGCAACTGCCCGAAGGCGACCGCTACAGCATGGACAAAGAGCGCATGCTCAACACCATCGCGGTGCTGTTTGGCGGACGCATTGCTGAAGAGGTGTTCATGAACCAAATGACCACCGGCGCCAGCAACGACTTCGAACGTGCCACGCAGATCGCGCGGGACATGGTCACCCGCTACGGCATGACCGATGAGCTGGGCCCGATGGTGTATGCCGAAAATGAAGGCGAGGTGTTCTTGGGACGTTCGATCACCAAGCAGGTGAACGTCTCGGAAGAGACCATGCAGAAAGTCGACAAGGAAATCCGCAAGATCATCGACGAGCAATACGCCGTGGCTCGCCGCTTGATCGAACAAAACAAAGACAAAATGCATGCGATGGCCCAAGCCTTGCTGGAGTGGGAGACCATCGATGCCGAGCAGATCGACGACATCATGGCGGGCAAACCGCCCCGTCCGCCGAAAGACTGGGCGCCCAGCGGTGGGGGCAAGGGCAGTGGTGGTCCTACTCCGCCGGTCAATACCGACCAAGCGCCCGCAGCGGCTTGACACGCTAGGCATTTCCAGCGCTGCGCATTCACACCCAACGGGGCTTCGGCCCCGTTGTCGATTTCCGAACCCATGTTTTGGCAAACCTCGCGCTACGACATTGATCTGAGTCGTCCTCGGGTGATGGGAATCGTCAACATCACGCCCGATTCCTTTTCCGATGGCGGCCGGCATGCCGACACGCGATCGGCGCTGGCCCATTGCGAGCGGCTGTTGCGCGAGGGGGCGGACATCCTCGATTTGGGCGGGGAATCGAGCCGTCCGGGGGCTCAGCCCCTGCCCCTGCAGGAAGAGCTCGACCGCGTGCAACCAGTGCTGCGCGAAGCCGTGCGCCTGGGCGTTCCCATCTCGGTCGATACCTACAAGCCCGAGGTGATGCGCATGGCCCTGGAGGCTGGCGCGGACATCGTGAACGACATCTACGCGCTGCGCAGCCCAGGGGCTCTTGAGGTTGTTGCGCAGCACCCGCGTTGCGGCGTGTGCCTGATGCACATGCAAGGGGAGCCCAAGTCCATGCAAATGGCCCCGCACTACGAGGATGTGACCACCGAAGTGCGCTGCTTTCTGGATGCACGAGCACAGGTGTTGCGCGACCACGGGGTTGCGGCGCAGCGCATCGTCCTCGATCCGGGATACGGATTCGGCAAATCGGTGCAACACAATTTCGAGTTACTGCGCCGACAACAGGAGTTGCTTGCGCTGGGCTATCCGCTATTGGCAGGGTGGTCGCGCAAGTCGTCGCTGGGGGTGGTCACCGGGCGGGACGTGGCCGATCGCCTTGCAGCCAGTGTGGCGGCGGCCCTGGCGGCCGTGGCGCATGGTGCGCGCATCGTGCGTGTGCATGATGTGGCCGCGACCTTGGATGCCCTGAAAGTCTGGGCGCATGGGGGCCTGCCTTCATGGTGCCAGCAGCCCAGGCAAGGTTGAAAGTCTCTGCAACCCGCAGCGCAGCCTCTCCCACCTCTGGATCGAAACGAACCACACAGCCATGAGCCAACGAAAATACTTTGGGACTGACGGTATCCGCGGCACGGTCGGCAGTTTTCCCATCACTGCGGACTTCGTCTTGCGTCTGGGGCATGCCGTCGGCCGCGTGCTGCGGCGTGCACACCAGGGCAAGGGCCGTCCCACGGTGTTGATTGGTAAAGACACACGCATTTCGGGCTACATGCTGGAATCGGCTCTGGAGGCGGGTTTTTCGTCCGCTGGTGTGGATGTGCTGCTCAGCGGCCCGCTGCCAACTCCGGGTGTGGCCTACCTGACCCGGGCCCTGCGGTTGGATCTGGGGGTGGTCATCAGCGCTTCGCACAATCCGTTTGCCGACAACGGCATCAAGTTCTTTTCGGCTCAGGGTGAAAAGCTGCCTGACGAATGGGAGTCGGAGGTCGAGGCCTTGCTCGAGGAACCCCCCCAGTGGGTGGACTCGGCATCGCTGGGCAAAGCGCGGCGGCTCGACGATGCCCAGGGTCGCTACATCGAGTTTTGCAAGGCCACCTTCAGCGCGACGCTTTCACTCAAAGGCTTGCGGATCGTGGTCGATGCGGCTCACGGCGCGGCTTATCAAGTCGCCCCCAATGTGCTGCACGAGTTGGGCGCCGAAGTGGTGGCCATTGGCTGCAGTCCGGATGGCTACAACATCAACGCCGGATTTGGCGCCACGGCACCGCAAGCCTTGATCGAGGCGGTGCGCCAGCATGGTGCGCACTACGGTGTGGCCCTGGATGGGGACGCGGACCGGTTGCTCATGGTCGATGGCCAAGGGCGCCTGTACAACGGCGACGAGCTGCTGTACGTGATGGTGGACGACCGCTTGCGTCAGGGGCAGGCCGTGCCCGGTGTGGTGGGCACCCTGATGACCAACCTGGGGGTGGAGCAGGCCTTGGCGCGGCGCGGTGTCGCGCTGGTGCGAGCCAAGGTCGGTGATCGCTATGTGCTCGAAGAGTTGCTGGCGCGCCGATGGTTGCTCGGTGGCGAGGGCTCGGGGCATCTGCTGGTACTGGACCGTCACACCACGGGTGACGGCATGGTCAGCGCCTTGCAGGTGCTGCAGGCGACGATGCGTTGCGGACTGAGTTTGGCCGAGCTACTGGCCGATGTGACCCTGTGTCCGCAATCTCTGATCAATGTACGGCTGTTGCCTGGGCAGGACTGGCGCCGCAATGAGCGTTTGGCTCGTGAGCAGGCCGATGTGGCGCGGGAGCTGGGTGACACCGGGCGCATCTTGATCCGTGCGTCAGGCACCGAACCTTTGCTGCGCGTGATGGTCGAGGCCCGGGATGCCGCTGTGGCGCAAGCCTGCGCCGAGCGCTTGGCCGCTGCGGCGAGCCTGTCGGCCTGACCGTTGCAGGGCTACTGGCTGATCCGGAACTCGATGCGGCGGTTACGGGCCCGCCCTTCAGGCGTGTCGTTACTGGCCACAGGCCGTGCGGAGCCCACGCCGGAAATCGCCAGGCGTTGGGCATCGATGCCTCGGGCCTGAAGGTAGTTGCGCACGGCGTCGGCCCGTGCCAGTGAAAGGGCCAAATTGGCATCTGGTGCGCCCAGGGCGTCGGTATGACCGATGATCTCGATGCGCTTGGCCGACAGGCGCATCAAGATGGGCAGCATTTGGTCCAGCACGGAGCGGCCTGCCGGGGTGAGCACCGAGCTGCCGGGTTCGAACTCGACGATGCGGTTGGCCAGCGCCTGGTCGATCAGACTCTGCTCCCCCGTGCCGACGCGCAGGGCGCTGCGCACGGTATAGGTGGGATTCAGCCGCGTGGCCATGGCGCTGAGCACCTGTTGACGTTGGGCTTCATTGGGCACCTCGCCCTGCAGGTCGATTTGCGTGCCGCGCACCGAGAGCTGGCCGCGGCTGACCTGGCGGATTTCAGGGCCGAGGATGTTGCGCACATGTTGGGACCACTGTGGCGGGGCAACCACGCTGCCGATGGCGATCTGATCGACGACCCGTTGAGCGCCATACAGCTCATGCAATCGTTGTAAGACGAGCGCACGGGTGGCTTCGTCCGGGACCGTGCCGGTCACGAGGACTTGGTCGGGCCCTGGTTCGCTTCGATTGCCGGCTGCGGCCAAGCCGGCGCTCAGAAGCAAGGAGGCGGCCAAGGCACGCATGGGCCACAGGTGCCGCCGTGGCACGCACGGGCGTGTCTGCAGCGCGAGACAGGGATGTGTGAACATCATCGTTGTGTTCCTCAGAGGCCCAGAAAAGTCTCACGAAAAGTCTGGCTGGCCTGCGCCAGCGAGAGCGTGGGGTTGCGCAGATAGCTCGACAGCTTCTTCAGTCCGTAGTCCGTCTCGACCGAGGGTTCAACCCAGGAAGGACTGGAAAATTCGATGTTGTCCTTGAGTCCGGCTTGTGGGTCCAGCACAGAGCGCAGGCTGCGCGGACAGGCGCCGTTGAACCCGATGACCAGCACCGCGCGTCCGTGGTGCCGAGCGGTGAAGATGCCCAGCTCCAAACCGCTACGCCGCAGGAAGCCGGCCACCAGATCAAGCCAGAACGAGGCCACGAAAGGTCGATACAGCGGATCACTGGGAAGCGGCAACTGCAGGCCCCGCTCGAGTTTGGGGTTGGGATGGCCAATCAGGGGACGCAGCAGCAGTCCCAGCGCCAACAGCGTTTGGCGCAGCGGCAGCGCTTGACCGGCTTCTTCGAGGAGGGATTCCAAACTGCCCAGGGTCTGGGTTTCCAAAAATTCCCGGAAATGTGTTGCGTCCTGCGTGGCAGGGCACTGCAATCGCCGTTCGGCGTGCGTCAACACCTCCTGGGTTTGCGTGGATTCCTGGCAGGCTTGCGCAAGCTGGGCGGTGTGTTCCATTTGGGTCCACAGGCGCGACAAGGCCAGTGGGCTCAAGCCCAAGAATCCGACGGGCTCGGCGACACCGAATGAGGCCGCCACGATGAACGGATAACGGCGGCCGGAGGCATCCTGGCTGGGCACCAGGTATCCGGCCAATCCGACGGGGCTGCGGGGCCCCAAAAATGCGAAATGGGTGGCCGGTGCCTGATCGTAGGTCTGCTTCCAGCAGGGATCCTGTGCCAGCAATTCCAGGGTGCGCGACATCCAACGGTCCAATGTCTGCACCAGCGACGCACTGGCGGTCCCGTTGCGCACGAAATCGCCGCAGGAAGGCAGTTTGCCGAAGCACACGAGCTTGGCGGTCGCGGTGGGCAGGCTCATCGAGCGCCTCCCGCTGCAAGGGCCGAGACAGAACGAGCAGACGCCGCACCGGCGACCGCTCGGGGCAGGGGCGCCGCCCCCAAACTGCCGCTCCCTGCAGACGCCCCGCCCGACGCTCCGGGCATGGCGATGATGCGCAGGTGCACGGCCACGGTGTGTCCGCCCGCAGACCATCGCAGCTCGTGAGTTTGGGCATCGATGCGGCGGCGTTGGGCGTTGTGGATCATGCGTTCCAATCCGAACCGGCCAGGCTCATGCAAGAACTCGATGCTTCGGCCATCGAAACTCACGCCTTGCAAGCGCACGCCCAGCGTGGGCTGAGGGCCGGGCCACACAAAGTGAGACCATGCGGCCGCGGCATTGCGATAGCGCATCACTTGGCCGTCAATCTCCAGGCTGTACTCGGTCAAGCCCGGCGCCGGTTGGGGAAGGATTTGAAACAGTGTTTGCTCGGTGTCGGCCGAGCTTGCGGCATGACCGCCAAGGGGCGCCACCCAGGCGGCGAAGCGACCCGTGAATTCCGGCAACAGCCGGATGGACAGATCGGCCCAGGTGCGCGGAGCCAGGCTGTCGCCCCGCCGGATCACCAGCGGCCCCAGGGTCTTGTCCGCAAACCGGGCGATCGCTCCCTCAGGGCCGAAGATCTTGGCCATGTCGGCGGCGGATGCCTCGACACGGGCGTCGGGCTTGAAGGGGTAGCGGTCGGCCAGAGTGGATTCATACGGGCCGTAGACCTGAGCGAGCCAAATGCGGTTGATTTCTTCCTCTGCGTCCGGGATCAGTGCTTCGAATGCCTGCATCAGTGGCCGCACGAGCAGTGGGCGCAGGCTTGCGCGCGCGCTGTCGTTCAAGCCGTTGAGCATCTGCTCGTCCACGAGTTTGAGCAGCTCGGCGATCTCCGACTGTCCTTCCAGCGTCTGCTGCATCAGCTGAACGCTGCCTGGGCCGGATTCACCCTGGGTGTGGATCCGATTGAATCGTGTGCGCAGACGCGACAGGCCCTCCAGGTAGGCTCCCATGAGCGTGCCGCCATTGTCTCGTGCGCTCAACAAACGGCTCACGCCGGCAAATTCCTGGCTGACTTGCCCCGCGATCGCTTGCTGAGCGCTGGCCGGATCGTCGGTGCGCACTTGCGCATTCATTGGAGGCGGGGTTTGTCGCAGCACCACTTCTCGGAACCAAGCGCCCAAACCACGGTTGGCGCTCATCAGCGCCGTGGCACTCGCGGGGCGATCCCAGGAGGTTTCTTCGTGCACGACCGTCATCAATCGCCCGAGGGGCGAATTGGCGGGGTCGCCCAGGCGGTTCATCCGTTCGACGGCTTGCTCGAAGCTGCCAAACGGCTGCACGGTCACGCCGTGGAGGAAGCGGTGCCATTGGGCGATGTATTCGGACTTGTAGGCATCGGTCAGCGCCTTCTGGATCTGCTCGGGGCTGCCATCCAGTGTGAGGTCGTCCTGCACCGTGGTTTTGAGGACCCAGTCGTCGGCCTGGAGGGTTTTGTGTGCGGCGTCACGGATGGCGCCCTGCACGTACTCGACCCAGGCTTGTCGTGTAAAGGCGCCCGAGACGGCCTGGCTGCCGGCCAGCAGATCTTGCCCCGATTCGCCAACGGCGCGGGCCACGGTCATGGGCGCAAAGCGGGTGGCGGCGCGCGCCTTGATTTCGGCATAGACCCGTTCGCGGGCGGGCATGCCACGCACCACGGTGCGCAGCACGCGACGAGTTTCATCGACCAAGGCCAGGTTGTTGGCCACCTGGGGAAATGTGGGATCCTGGACTTGGGCCGTGGTGTAGGCAATCAGCGATTCGGCCAACATCAGCATGCGCTCGCGTGGCATCGCGCCGCGATTGACTTCGAGCCAGCCGCGCCAGAATCGGGTGATTTGGTCGCTCAGGTGAGCGGGCTCTGCGCGGCGCCGATCGGCCAGCATCAAGTAGGTCTTGAGGGCGTTGTAGGCATCGGTGACGTTGGTGGTCGATGCTGCGCTGTACGGCGAACCGGTTGTGGCGCTCGGGGACTGCGTCGTCGCCACCGGTTCGGCGCCATCTTGTAATTTGCCCTCGTTGTCCTTGACGGCTGCCAGATAGGCCTCGATGCTTTGGGCCACGGGTTTGAGCATGACCTCGCGCACGCCGTGAAAGTATTCGCGCCGCAGGACATCCTCCAGCTGCTGGCCCTGATGCAAGCCAAACGACAGGGACCACGGACGCTCGTGACGGATCGCCTCGACCTGACGCAGCCGATCCTGCAGGATCATGAGCGCCTCCAGGCGCGAAGAAAGATCCGGCGAAGAGGCCTGCAGCCGGGTGACCTGCTCCAAGTCAGCGCGAACATTGGCCACCCATTGGCGATTGTTGGCATACGACCAGGTCCACAGGCCTAGGCACAGCCCCAGTGTTGCAAGGCCCACGATCACCGTGGCTTGGCGCCAGCGGCGCCGGACACGGGTGACGTGTTGACGCACCAGATGACGGTCGGCAAAGATGACCCGGGTGAACAGGTCTTTCAAGAAGAAACCCGTGTGGGAATAGACGTTGGCCGTGGTGCCGGGCTGCAAGCTCAGGCCGAAGCGACGTGCGACGCGCTCACTGGACCGACTGGTCGATTCCCCTTCTTGCACCGCGCTGGTGAAGTAGAAGCCTCGAAAGCGGGGTCGATACTGGTAAGGGTTGTCCTCGAACAGCGTTGCGATGAAGGTGGACAGTGCGGGCTTCAGACCCGCGAACTCCAAGGGGAAGCTCAATACGCCAGGCGGCAGCCGCTCGCCGCGCTGCATCGACATCCGCGCCACCGAGGCGGCTTTGAGCCCTTCGTACAGCTCGTCGAAATGCCGTTCGAACAGCCCCAGGGCATCGGCGCGTCCTTGTTCATCATACGGAAGCGTGGCACCCCAGACCCGTTCACGTTCGCTGCGGTCTCGGTCTTCGAAGAATTCGACGAACCCGCTGATCAGGTCGGCCTTCGTGAAAATGACGTAGACCGGGGCGATGACCTCCAGCTTGTCGGTGAGCTCTTGCATGCGCTGGCGCAGCTGCTTGGCCAGGCGGATGTTGGCTTCAGGCCGCTGGGCTGCCAGTTCGGCCACACTGACAGCAATCACGATGCCGTTGATCGGGGCTTTGGCTCGGTACTTTTTCAGCAGACCGAGGAAACCCAGCCATTCGGCCCGATCCTCATCTTGGACGCTGTAGCGACCGGCAGTGTCGATCAGGATGCCTTCAGAGGTGAAGAACCAATCGCAGTTCCGGGTTCCGCCGATGCCCTGGATGATGCTGCCGGCATCGTCCGAGAAAGGAAAACGCAGCCCCGACTTCACGATGGCCGAGCTCTTGCCTGCGGCTGGGTTACCGATCACCATGTACCAGGGCAGTTCGTACAGCGCGGCCCGCCCCGAGGTCTGTCCGAGTCGGGAGCGTTGGAGGGTGCGGATGGCCTGTCGCATGCGCTCGCGCAGCAAGGCCACTTCTTCTCGACGTTGCCGGTTCGTTTCGAGCCGCGAGGCTTCGGCATGCTGGGCGTCGAGGGCTTGTTCCAGAGCTTTGGCCGCCTTGCGGGCCTTGTAGCGCTGCACGGCCCAGCGCACGAGCATGGCCAGCGCAAAGAGGGCCAGCAAGGCCAAGGCCCAGTGCATCGGCAGTTCGAAGGCCCAGGCTCCGACGCTCACGAATCCGATCAACGCCAGCCAGCCCGTGACGCGCTGGGTGAGGGGATGCAACAGGAAGTTCAAGACGCTTTGCATGGCGAGGCGAACGGAAATCAGCTGGACGAGGCCTCGGCGGCCGAGGAGGCGACTTGCGTCGGACTCAATACGGCCGCCCAGGGCTGCGGGCCTGCCAGCAGGAGCAGCACGGGGGCCCGATCGTGACGTGAGGCGTGGCTGCCCAGGGCCAAAGCCACCAGCGGTCCCGCACATCCGAGATCGCCGCAGGCCACACCGATGCGGCACAGACGTTCTCCCACGTCCAGCTCGGGCAACAGTTCGACGATGGTGTCGAGGACTTGTTGAGCGTCAGGCCCGGCCAGCGCGACATTGCTGACCACCCGGCCGACCGCCGAGGTGGGCGGCCCAGCCTTTAGGGCATGCGCCGCGATGTCGTGCACGGCACGCTCTGGCGGGACATCGGATGTCGGTGAGGCCGGCCAGGACAGCTGGGCCAGGACCTCATCGTGCGCGGAGGTGTCGCCAGCGCGCGGCGCTTGGACCAGCAAGGCGGCAGCGGCTTCGCCAGGAACGGCTGCCGTGGGGGCATGCTGCGGATCGATGAGCGAATCGCAGGCCAAGACCAAGGTTGCAGAAGTTCCGCCGCCCGACGATTCATCGTTCCCGAGGCTCTCGGCGTGGAGACGGTGGAGCATGCCAGCCAGGCCCACTGCAGGCAGCAGGCGAATCTCCACCGGGCCGGCATCAGGCCACAGGCGCGCCATCAGCTCGTCTTTCAACCAGCTTTGGGCCAGGCTGCGTTCGTCTGCGGTCCAGTGATCTGGCACGGTCCATTGGACATTCAGCCTGGTGTGGGAGGGAAGCTGCTGCAAAGCCGCTTGCAGACCATCGAGCGCGTCGGCTTGCAAGGCCAAGGCTCGCCACAGGGCCGGGCGTTCGACGGCTGCAGAGGCGGCCGCCTCGCCCAAGGCGCGGGTCACCCGGGACACATCCAGGGTGGCACAACGGGCGCTCAGGCGCAGCAGTCCCTGATCGTCCGGCCATTGCGGATCGGGTTCTGGCATCGATGGCTGGGGGCCGATGGCCTGCAGCACCGCTTCCGGGACGTTTCCACATCGGGTAGCGACGGACGCGCCACGCACCAGCAGCGTCTGCGGTGCTTGAGCATGAGTGTGAGCGACGGCGGTGCCGTGGGAAGCGTCGGTTGCTTGCGGTGGGTGATTGGGTGGCGCATCCCGACGGCTGGGGCGGAAGGCCCACAGCGCCATGCCACCCAGCAGAACGAGCACGACGACAGACCACCATCGGTCGCCAAGCCAAGGTGACATCGACGGCCACTGTGCGATGGACCACAGCACGGCTGGCACGAGCAACAGAAGGGCCAGACCAGGCCAGAGGATTTTGCGCATTGGGCAGACTCCTGTGGCGCCGGTCAGGCGGTGGTGCTGAAAGATTGGCTGGCAATCAAGGTGGCCCCACAAGCGCATTTGTCGCCATGGCGAGCCGCCGGCTTGCCGTCGATCAGCATCGTGGGGTCACCAGTGACGATCGTGGTCACGCGGCCGTGGCCCTTGCGGGGGCAGGTCACTTTGTCCCCGACGCGTGCGATACGCCGTCCGTGGGTGTCGGTCGATCCGGATGCTTCGACGACGGTGCCGCCGTGACTGGTCTTGTCGCCCAGAACAATGAACGGACGTGACATGTGCACTCCCTGCACTTGAAGATTTCTTTGTGGAACGAAGTCTAGCGATACAAACGTCTGCAACCTGTTACCGTTGGTGTCGTCGAGACAATTGGATGGAACGCAGCTCCACGTGCCCGTAGTCGCGCATCTGCCATCGTCCCCCCCAGGTCAGGCCCACCGATTCGGCGAGTTCGCCATACAGTCGGTACCCTTCGAGGGCCCAGGGATCTTGTTCGGAGATCACGAGCGTCCCATCACGAAGAAACGCGCTGTCGGCGGCCAATCCGTGCTGGTGATAGCTTTCTCCCGGTCCGGCTTGCGTGACCTGAGGCCCCATGGCTTGCAACTCGGCTTGTCTTTGCGGGCTTCGGTATCCCTCGATGAGCACCATCTCATAGCCATATCGCTCTCGCATCAGTCGATAGACGAGCAGCAGCCGTTGACGGAAGTCCTCGTCGAGAAGCGACCAATCTCGGCTGGCGTGTGTGAGTCGAGGGCGGATGGCCTCGACCTCGGCCGTGGCGAATACCTCCGGTGGCAACGCCGGCGGCGGAACCAGCTTTTCGCCTTGTAGCAGCCAGGCGATCTGGGGGTTCCTGCTCGCGGTGTGGGGCACGCCGAGGTCCGCCACACGGCGGCCGTCGTGCATCCACCATGCCAGCAAGGGCGGCACGATCAGGAGCGACAACATGCCCAGGATGCGCAGTCGGTGTCGGTACGAAAGCACAAGCTGCGTCGGCGCCTTCCAAGGCTTCTTCGGGCGCATGCGGCGGTGTCCACGTTGGGTTCGTCGCCAGTCGCGGCCGAGGCGGCGCACCCATGGGAGCGGATTGCTGCGCAGTTCCGGCAAGGCCCACCAGCTCAGCAGCAGGCTGCCAGTGATGACGAACAGGAGAATCCAGCCCATGGCGTTTTCACGATGTAACGAGGCTTTGCGAGCCCCCACAAATCACACCGGTCTTTCTAGAATCGTGCGCGCGCGGTCCGGGACGGTCATGCCACGGATCGCCCAAGGGAGGATCCATGCATAACCGTCGTTTGCCACCATCGGGGCACGAGCCTGTGCCCAGTCTCTTGGCGAGCCGCGACGCGGCCGTCGACGCCTCGCTCGAAGCTGCCGAGCAGGCAGAGGGCATCCTGGCGGTGGTCAGCCAAGGCCACGCGCTGGACACATCACGTCGGATGCGGATTTGGCGCGTGCTGCCGATCGTGTCGATCGTGCTGGTCGGCGCGTTGACATGGTGGATATGGCCCATGCAAGATCGCCGCGTACCTGCACTCGAGGCAGCGCCTTGGTCCCAGCAGCGCGCGCCCCAGCAGCCAGCGGCCGCTGCGGTCTTGCCCGACCCGTTCGTTCGCACCACTGAGGCGGCCGTCACGAATCCGTCGGCGGCACGTATCGAGCTGGCCGAGGAAGTCTCCACCGTGCCCCAGCCCGAGGTCGAGCCGCAGGCCTCTGAGCGCGTGAAGGTGGGGCAAGCGTCTTCGGCGCCATCCACCTCTTCTGAGCGTCGCCGCAAAGGATCGCGGGTCGCTCCCGTGTCTCGAGAGCCCGTGCGCCGCATGGCCACCCGCACCGTCGATCCCGATGTGGACGTCATTGAAGTGTTGATGTCACGCGCTGTGCCCGAATCGGTCGCCCCCCGCCAGGTGTCGTTGGGATCGGGTTCCACGCCTGGGGGGGCCCACAGCGATGTCGTGCTCGTCCAGGCGGGAATTCCCACTGCGGAGCTGGTCCGGCGTTGTCTCACCTTGGGCTGGCTGGAAGGGCAGTTGTGCCGCGCCCGAGTGTGCGCGGCGCGGCATGACGACGAGGCGGCCTGTCCACGCCAGGCCACTGCCTTGGGCGCTCCCTGAATCATCACGGCAGTGTGATCGTCAGATGCGCGGCTTCGGGGGGAAGCTGAATGAGCTGTTGGTAGGCCGCGAGATCGGTATGGGTTGCCCGATCGAGCAGGGTCCGAATCCCCATGAACGCCAGCAGTCCCAAGCAGACAAAGCCAGCTGCCAGCATCCACGGCGGAATCACGGTGTGCAGCACGTGTTGCACGCGGTCAGGAGGCGCCCAATGCGGAGCGAAGCTTGCTTTGCGTCCTTTCATGTGGGTGATCTCGTCGGTCAGACGTGCCGTCAAGTAGCTCAGCTTCTCTTGCCCTTCGAGCAGGTATTTCCCCTGAAACCCGAGCAGCAGGCACAAATGAAAGACCTCGAGCGCGGCCAAACGAGCGCTGCCTTGCTGACGCAGTCGCTCGAGATGCACGAAGAAGTTCTCCCCGGCGAGTTGATCTCCGAAAAACTGCAACTGCAAGGGGTGGCGCTCCCAGTCCTCGCGGATCTTGAGGCCCGAGGTCAGGATCGTTTCATCCACCAGCGCGCAAAACGCGTACTTTGCGAGGTGAACGTCTTCGGCGCTGGCATCGAGCTGAATCGAGTGACGCTCGAACTCGGCGAGAAATTCCTTCAGCTTCTCCCGCAGAGTGGTGGCATCGGCCGGGCTATGTCGATTCTTCAGTAGAAAGACCAGGTAGAAGCCCTCGTAGAGCAGATCGACGAGTTTGCCGGTTTGGACGGGCGCACCGGAGGGGGCCTCCGCCGGTGGCATCAGCTCGGTGTCTTCGAAAAGGGAGGGGGGTGAAGTGCTCATGGATTCACGGCGATCAGTTCGAGACGCAGATCAGGCCAGCCCTGCGGGGTGTACAGAGCGATCGCTTGTGCTTGCAGCATGCGCTCGTAAAGAGGGCCACGTGGCTCCAGCGAAAAGTAGTGCATGCCCGGTCGAATCGGCACAGCGGCAGGGACCTGCTGAGCATGGATGAGCCGCACGCCTGGCATGGCTGACAGCACGAGTTTTTCCACATCGTCCGGCGCGCCGATCTTCAAGCGCAAGGGCGCGGTCTCGATGAGCTCCGAGCCGGGCAGTGCGGCCGACAAGCCCAGGAAGAAGGCCGTGGAGGCTTGGATTTGCTCACTGTCGAGGCGACCGATGTGGAATGAAGGCTTGCTCTCGTGCAACGCGATGGCAAAGTATCGTGTGGAGATGACGGCTTCTAGCATTTCCCGCACGATGTGATCGATGCGAGCAAAGCAAGTGCCCGGGTCCTGGTGGTCATAGGCGGGCAAGTCCGACAACGTGAACGACTTGGAGAACGTCAAGAGCGAGCCGGCCAATTGGAGCAAGGCCTGATACAGGCGCTCGGGATGCAAACCGGGGTGGCGCGCCAAATGGGTCAAGGACGCGTGGGCTGCGTTGACGGTGTGAAGCAGCCAGAATGAAGCCACGTCGCCGGATCTGAATTCGATGATGTTTTTCGACGGCTCTCGGTGCAGGCCGATCAGCGCATCGGCCTTGGCTTGTAGCGCATCGAGCAGCCGGCGGAGCATCGACTGCAACGCCGGGGTGGAGTCGATGGCCACCGAAGGCGGAATGAAGCGACGGTCCACTTCGAATCCACCGTTGCCTTTGCGCCGCAAGCGCAGCACCGGAAAACTGACGGTGTCTTCTCGCGCATCGTGGCTGGCACGCAAGCGCGCCGCTTTACGCAGGACCACGACTTCGGCCGGGACCGCGTCGGTGAACCAGTCGCTGGCTTGCACGTGTGCGTCTTGTCGAAACCGCAACTCGACGCCTTCGTTCTCGTCGAGACGGCTATGGTTGTTGCCCATTCGACGCATCGGGGCGACGCACAAATGAAACGTGAATTCGGACTGCTGTAGGTCGAGTTCGGTCAAAGACAAGGAAGGAGGCAGCAGGTCATCTCCTGGTGCGTCGTAGAGATCGCCATCTGGCAACACGGCTTGAATCTCCAACAGTTGCAGCAGGCCGTTTTGCAAAGCGTCTTCGTCGACGCGAAGGTGCCTCACCCCCCAGGCGTATGGATGCAGGATGCGCGCCATTTGAGCAAGCCGCCACTCGTGATAGGCGTCTTGCCGTTGGAAATGCTGAGGTCTCAGGAAGAGACCTTCACCCCATAGGATCTTGGAAGATGGAATCACGTTGTCAGGTCCGTGTTGCAAGTCCTCATCCGCGCTGACAGCCCGCCGGCGCAGAAGGAACGGGGTTTGCAGACGAGGTCGTCGATCGGCCGATGGCCACGCTGAGGCTGCAGGCGTGTAGACCAAGCGACAGGCCCGTTTTCGCCGCGTCCTTCGCATCGAAAGTCAGTCGCCAGCTCTGCGCAGCAGGGTGATGGAATAAAGCCACGATGCCCAGGTGAGTAGCCTCGGCAGGAAGAACTTCGTGCCATTCACGGTGTTGCCCTGGCAGCATCTGAATTTCGCGCACCTCGATCAGCTCGTCGCCGAGCAGCTCGCGTTCACGGGCAGGCGAGGTGAACGCGTCCTGCGGTGCCGACTCGAATGCCTGGATTCCTTTGAGCTTGTAGACGCGCATCACCAGCGACAGGGATCGGCCGTGGTCGTCGACGTTGAGCGATTCGCTGGCCTGCATTCGCACCGCAATGCGCGCAGGTTGAGCGTTTGGTGGAGGGGATTCTTGCGGGGCCAAGCCGATCAGGCGCAGCGCCCCACTCGTGAGGGCGCTGGCCGCATCGACTGCCTTGCCGGCGCTCGCGCAACCGACGACACCTGCCAGCGCCACGACAGACAGAACACGGGCGAGCAAAGCAAGTGCCGGCGGTGCGCGATGCCACATGGCTTTCTTCCCTGAGACGATGCTTGTTGTGATGAAAAGCGGCCGTAGTCTAGGCAAGACGAGCGCGGATGCACTCACCTGTTCAGGGGGATATGGTGACTTGCTGTATCAATAGGTAATTCTGTGTAACGAGCGCCTCGAAGCCCTAGCGTCAAGCCCACAAGCTGCGATTTAATCCGCAGCCATTCAAGCGACACGATGAGAGTGCGGGGCCTGCATCCAATTGCAGGTGAAGCAACCGGTCGCAACGATCAGCAACAGCAGGTGAGGGGGTCTTCGGTATGGACCTGATTGCATTCAAGGGGGCGCTTTGGCGCGTCGGGGCGGTCTTGGTGGTTGCAGGCTTGACGGCCTGTGCCAGCGTGTCACGGACCGAAGACAAGCTGCCCCAAGTGGATCTTCAGCAGGCGCTGGCTCAGGCCCGGACTGCACAGGAAGCCGGCGATTGGGCCAAGGCGAGCGATTTGCTGTTGCAAGCGGCGCGCGCCCACCCGGGAGCCAAGGAGCCCTGGCTTCAGCAGGCCCAGATGCATTTGGAGGCCAAGCGCTATGGCCAGGCCATGGTCGCTGCGCAGGAAGTCCTGCAGCGCGATGTGAATGACACCACGGCCCACAGCATCATGGCGGTGGCAGGTTTGCGAGCTTCGGCCTTGGCTTTGAGCCATTTGCGGCAGGGCAATGCGGTGCAGGGCAGCACCCGCGAGGAAGCCCAGACACTCACGCAGACGATCCGAGAGGCCATAGGCGAGACGGTGATCGTGGCGACCGAACCCGTGCAGACGCCGGCTGCGCGCCCTGCGGTGGTGACCCGCCGCCGGGAGGCTTCATCCATCTCGGCCTCCAGTCGGGCGGCGCGTCCGGCGGAGCCTGCCACGGCCCGACCGGCATCCACCGGGTCGCGCAATCCATTCAGCGCTCTCCAGTGAGCGTCTTTCATCCTCTTCGCAGGGAGTCCCATGGCCAAGAAAGACAGTGTGCAAAAGCGTCTCGAGAAGGTGCGTCCGCCTCGGGTGCAGTTGACCTACGACGTCGAGATCGGCGATGCCATCGAGCAGAAGGAGTTGCCGTTCGTGGTGGGTGTGCTGGGTGATTTCATCGGAAAACCTTCCGACCAGACGCCTCCGCCTCGGCTGAAGGATCGCAAGTTCGTCAACATCGATCTCGACAACTTCGATGCCGTCATGGCAGGCATGGCCCCGAGAGCGTCGTTTCGGGTGCGTAATGTCTTGAGCGAGGAGGGTGGGGAGTTCGCCGTCAACCTGGAGTTCAAGCAGATCGACGACTTCCGTCCGGAATCCGTGGTGCAGCAAGTGGAACCGCTGCGTCGTCTGCTCGAGGTGCGGACCCGGCTGGCCGATCTGCGTAACAAGCTGGCAGGCAACGAGAAGCTGGAGGATTTGCTCGACGAAGTGTTGCGCAACACCGAGCAGCTCGAGCGCTTGGGCCAAGAAACCCAGACCACGAAGGAGTGACGTGATGAGTGCCGAAGCCCTTGCGCAAGCGCCGCAACCCGAAGCCGCGCCAGAGTCGGAGTCTTTGCTCGACCGCATCGTCGAACAAAGCCGCGTGGCCAAGTCGCCGACGGAACATCAACGTGCGCGAGACATCATTTCCGAGTTGGTGCGAGAGGTCCTGAAGGGGACCGTGGTTCTGTCAGAGAACCTGTCGGCCACGCTCGATGCCAGAGTGGCTGAGATCGACCAGCTCATCTCAGCCCAGCTCAGCGAGGTGATGCATGCCCCGGAGTTTCAGCGTCTTGAATCATCTTGGCGCGGCTTGCACTATCTGTGCAAGCACACCTCCACGGGAGCGATGATGAAAATCAAAGTCATGCACGCAACGAAGAAGGAGCTCGTGCGTGACTTCAACACGGCCATCGACTTCGACCAGAGTACGCTTTTCAAAAAGGTCTACGAAGAGGAGTTCGGAACCTTCGGCGGGGCGCCCTTCGGGGCCTTGATCGGTGACTACGAGATTGGTCGTCAGCCCGAGGACATGTACTTCATCGAGCAGATGTCCCATGTCGCGGCGGCGGCTCATGCGCCATTCATTTCTGCAGCGTCGCCGGAGCTGTTCGGGTTGGAGAGCTTCACCGACCTGGGCAAGCCTCGCGATTTGGCCAAAGTATTCGACACGGTCGAATATGCCAAGTGGAAATCCTTCCGTGATTCGGAAGACGCCCGCTATGTCGGTCTGACCTTGCCGCGCTTCCTCGGGCGACTGCCGTACAACCCGAAAGATGGAACCACCGTGGAGGGGTTCAACTTCGTCGAGGCGGTTGATGGCAGCTGCCATGACCGTTACCTGTGGGTCAACAGCGCTTACGCCTTCGCCGCGCGACTGACTGCCGCTTTCGAAAATTATGGATGGTGCGCCGCGATTCGCGGGGTGGAAGGTGGGGGGCTCGTCGAAGATTTGCCGACGCACACGTTCAAGACCGACGATGGTGAGATCGCTCTGAAGTGCCCCACGGAAATCTCGATCACCGATCGGCGAGAAAAGGAGCTCAGCGACCTGGGGTTCATTCCCTTGGTGCATTGCAAACACACCGACTACGCCGCGTTCTTCGGTGCTCAGTCGGTGCAAAAGCCGCGCAAATACGATTTGGATGCGGCCAACGCCAACGCGGTGCTGTCCGCGCAGCTGCAGTACATGTTTGCGGTGTGCCGCATCGCGCACTACATGAAAGCGATGATGCGCGACAAGATCGGTAGCTTCGCGTCGGCAGCCAACGTGGAAGACTATCTGAACCGATGGATCTCGCAGTACGTCACGTCGGATGACGCTGCATCTCAGGAGACCAAAGCGCAGTTTCCATTGAGAGAGGCCTCCGTGCAGGTCTCCGAAGTTCCGGGCCGTCCAGGGGTGTACAGGGCGGTCTCCTTCGTTCGTCCACATTTCCAATTGGACGAACTTTCGGTGTCTTTGCGCCTCGTGGCGGAATTGCCACAGGGTGGCAAGGGCTGATTCTCAACGCTCCAACCTTTTCAGCGGAGGACTTTTTCCATGGCGAAGGACATCTACGTCGAGTTCAAGGGTAGCGACATCAAGGGCGATTCCCGCGACAGCAAGCACAAAGATTCCGTCGAGGTCTACTCCTGGAGCCACTTGGTGCGTCAACCCAAGTCTGCGACGGCGTCGACGGCCGGTGGGCATACGGCAGAGCGCTGCGAACATGGTGAAATGGTCTTCACCAAGGACATCGACGGTGCCACGCCCAAGCTGTTGCAGGCTTGCTCGGCCGGGACCATCATCAGTGATGTCATCGTCTACTTTTACCGGGCCCATGGCGGGAAGAACAATGTGGGCAGCCCGTCGGGGACTCAGAGCCGTCACCAGTATTTGAAGATCGAATTGAAGAATGTCATCGTTTCTTCGGTGGCGCCGACGGTCAATGGTGAGGGCGTTCCTTCCGAGACGTTCACGCTGAAGTACTCGGCTGTGCGTTGGACCTACGACGAACTCAACATCACCGGTGACAAGTCCGGCAAGGTCAACATCACCGGGGCCTGGGACCTGGCCAAGAACGTCCCGAACTTCAGCTGATTCTCAAGGCTCCTTCCGGAAAGAGAAAGGCGGCACGTCCGCCTTTCTTTCTGAGCTCGGATGCCCCGTCGTTTCACTTGCGCCCCTCATGTTGCGCTATCGTCCTTCGCTCTTGGACTGCCTGCTCGACGACGATGGAGGTTCGGTCAGTCCTCATGCCGTGCTTCAAATGTCGCTGGAGCAAATCAAGGACTGTGTCGCTCGCGACCTGGAGGCCTTGCTCAACACCCGTTGCGCTTTAGCGGACGAGGACTTCGAGGGGTACCCGCTGAGCGAGCGCTCCGTGCTCTCGTATGGGATGCTGGATTTCAGCAGCCTGAGCCTGGCCAGCCCAGAAGACCGGCGGCGCATCTGTCAATCGATCGAGCGTGCCATCGGCATCCACGAGCCCAGGCTGAGTGCAGTGCAGGTGACTCTGGAGACAGGGGCCGTGGCTGAGCAAAAACTGCATTTTTCCATTCGAGCGTGGCTGCTGGTAGAGCAATCGAAAGAGCCTGTCAGCTTTGATGCGGTGGTGAGCCAGACCACGCAGCATTATCGCGTTCGCTGCGCGGGTGCAGACCGCATTGTCGAGGTCTGAAGTGGAAGAGCTACTGCCCTACTATGAGAGAGAGCTTGCGTTTCTACGCAATCAGTCCAGGGAGTTCGCGCAGCGGTACCCGAAGATCGCTTCCCGTCTACAACTGAGTGGCGAGTCTGCCGAGGATCCTCATGTCGAGCGACTGATCGAATCGTTCGCATTCCTGGCCGCGCGAATCCACAAACGTGTCGAGGACGATTTCCCTCTCTTTACGGAATCCCTGCTGGAGGTCCTCTATCCTCATTACCTTCGGCCATTTCCTTCGTGTTCCGTGGCTCAGTTCCGTCTTGGATCGGCAGCCGCGCAGATGAATGGGGTCGTACGCATTCCCCGTGGTGAGGTGTTGCGCAGTCGACCGATTCGGGGCGTGGCGTGTCAGTTCCGCACGGCTTACGACGTTGAATTGGTGCCGGTGAGGTTGACCGAAGCCAGCTTCCGGATGGCGCCACCGTCCCTGCCGGGCTGCCGTTGGCCCGATGGGACGTCGGCAGTCGTGTCCATTCATCTGGAGTCCCTGTCGCCACAGTTTTCTTTGGCGGATTGGCAGGGAAAGTGCTTGCGCGTCTACCTCGATGGCGAGCCGTCGCTGGTGAGCGTTTTACGCGAGGCGCTGTGTTCCAAGTCACTGGATGTGATTTTGCAGTCCGGTGATGGACAGGGGGTGTCGAAGCTGACAGGGATGCGGCCGCGGTTGGTCGGCTTCGAGGACCATGAGTCGATCGTGGAGCTCGATCCACGGTCGCATGTGGCCTATCGCTTGCTCACGGAATACTTCGCCTATCCGGAAAAGTTCAATTTCGTGGACCTGCCTGTGTCGCTTCCATCGCAAGGCACTGGCAGGGACATGGCCATCAAGGGGACGCACCTGATCCTGCACATTCCATTGACGGGCATGCGCGGTGATTCTGATGCGGCCCGACTTCTGGAAGATCTCGATGCCCAACATCTCCAACTCGGGTGCACGCCGGTGGTCAACTTGTTCCGAACGCCGGCCGACCCCATCCGGGTGACCCATGCTCGAACGATGTATCCGGTGGTGGTCGATGCGCGTCGGGCGTATGCCTATGAGGTGTATGGGATTCAGAGGGTGTGGTGTGTGCGCCAGTCTGCGCAAGGCGAGTCCGTTCAGGAGTTTCGCCCGTTTTATTCTTTGCGCCACGACGACTTGCTGCGTGATGGGGAGCGTGTCCAACCCAAGGCCTGCTATTGGTACACCCAGCGCGACGAGCGAACGGCCTCACAAAGCCCTGGATATGAGTTGGAACTGGGGCTGGTGGATGCAGACTTTCAACCCAGCTGGGCGGTGCAAGAGACTTTGTCACTGGAGGTGTGGGCGACCAACCGAGACTTGCCCACCCAGCTGGCAATCGGGCAGCCAGGAGGTGATCTCTTCGTCGAGGGGGGCAGTGCCGCCCAAGAGATTCGGCTGTTGCGCCGGCCCAGCCCGAGCTTGAGGTTTTCACGCGGGCAAGGCGCTTTGTGGCGGCTCATTTCTCACCTGTCGCTCAACCATCTCTCACTCAGTCAGGGGGGCATCGATGCCCTCAAGGAAATGTTGCGGCTGTACGATTTGCCGCGCAATGCTGCCAATCAGCGCCAGATCGATGGCCTGGTGGCCGTGCAGCATCAGCCTGCGGTGGCCTGGTTGCCAGGCAAGCCCTATGCCACTTTCGTGCGCGGAACCGACATCCGTCTGACCATCGATGAAACCAGTTTCGTCGGCGTGGGGCTGCATGTGTTCGCCGAGGTGCTCCACCGATTCTTTGGTTTGTATACCCATCTCAACAGCTTCACACGGTTGCGGCTGGTCTCCGCCCACACCGGCGAAGAACTTCTGTCATGCTCTCCCCGCAGCGGCGCTCAATCCCTCGTGTGATCGATCGGCTGCTGGAAGAGCCACATCGACACGAGTTCTTTCAGGCCGTGCGCCTGTTGTCGCGTTGGCTGTCGGCGCGCGATGGCCTGGACGAGCAGGGCATTCTTGCGCATCGGCTCCGATTTCGCAGCTCGCTGTCGCTGAGTTTTCCGGCCAGTGAAATCGAGGACCTTCAGGTCGTCCGAGAGGCGTCGCAGGAGCAAGCCGCCAGTGCAGGGTTGGAGCGCATCGAGATCACGCCTGCGTTCATGGGGCTGCTGGGCGTGCACGGCACCTTGCCGCTGCACTACACCGAAACACTCGTGCGTCGCGAGGTGTTCAAGCGTGATGGCGCAGCACGCGCTTTCCTTGACATCTTCAATCACCGAGCCCTTGGCTTGTTCTACCAGGCATGGAAGAAGCATCGCTTGGCCCTGTCGTATGAGTCCGACCGAGCCGAGGGGTTCTTGCCCATGGTTTTGTCCTTGGCAGGGCTGGGGCAGTCCGCGTTACGCAACCGTCTGCTCGATGGGCCAGGGGCTGGTTTGCACGACGAGTCGGTGGCCTATTGGGCAGGGGCCCTGCAGCGCCGGCAGGTGTCGGCATCGCAGTTGGAGTCTTGGATCGGAGCGCATTTCGGCATTCCCGTTCGGGTGGAATCGTTCGTGGGCCGTTGGGTTCGATTGCCCACGTCGGCGCGAAGTGTGCTCGGTCACAGCGATGTGGCCCTGGGGCGTAACGCGGTTCTGGGCGAACGCCTGTGGCAGCGCGACTTGCGTGTGCGCTTGCACCTAGGCCCCCTGGAGCGGCGGCGCTATGACCATTTTCTGCCGGGAGCCACCGGCGCGCGAGCCCTACAGCGACTGCTGACCTTGGTCTGCGGCGTGTCATTGGAGTTCGAAGTGCGCTTGTGCCTGCGGCAGCAGGACGTTCGGCCCACGGTGTTGAGCTCGCGGTCTGACGCTCTGGTCCCACGGTTGGGATGGACGACGTTCCTCTGTAGCAAACCCGCGACCCAGGATCGCGACGATCTGGCCTACGACGCGCTGTCGGCGGTGTGAATCTTTCATTCTTTGGACATCGACCATGTCTGTATCCCTCAAGACCTTGATTACCAAGCTCAACGAGCTGACGCGGCAGGCGGCTGAACGGGCGGCCAATTTGTGCATGGCTCATGGGCACCACGAGGTGGATATCGAGCACCTCTTGCTGGCCTTGCTCGACGAGCCTCGCAGCGACCTGAGCTTGATCTGTGCGCGTCGTGAGGTGTCGGCCGCAGGGCTGCGCCGGGATCTCGAGTCCGCGCTGCGGCAGCTGCCCAGCGGCAATACACGAACCCCCGTGTTCTCGCAGCGTCTGCCGCAATGGTTGGAGCATGCTTGGCTGATTGCATCGCTCGATAGCCAGGTGGCGCGCATTCGCAGCGCGCATTTGCTCTTGGCATTGCTGACCGATCCCGGATTGCGGCAGATGGCCGCTCGGGCCTCATCGGCGTTGTTGCGCATCCCCGTGGAGGACCTGAAACACCGCCTCGACGAACTGACTGCCGGCTCGGCCGAAGCCGCTGGCATTGCATCCTCACCGGTTGCAGCATCGTCACCGGATGGGGGCGCTGCAGCCTGCGCCAGCACGCCGGCATTGGATCGTTACACGGTCAACCTCACACAGCGAGCCCGCGAGGGACAGATCGATCCAGTGATCGGTCGGGAGTCCGAAATCCGTCAAGTCATCGACATCCTGCTGCGACGGCGTCAGAACAATCCCATCCTCACCGGAGAGGCTGGCGTGGGCAAGACGGCGGTGGTCGAAGGCTTGGCCTTGCGCATCGCTTCGGGAGACGTTCCTGGGCCTTTGCGAGACGTTGCGTTGCATGTGCTCGATTTGGGCTTGCTGCAGGCTGGCGCCTCCGTCAAGGGGGAGTTCGAACACCGGCTTCAGCAGGTCATCGATGAGGTCAAACGCAATCCGCGACCGATCGTTCTGTTCATCGATGAGGCCCACACCTTGATCGGTGCGGGAGGGCAGGCCGGGCAAAACGACGCGGCCAATCTGCTCAAGCCAGCACTGGCCCGGGGGGAACTGCGCACGGTGGCAGCCACCACCTGGAGTGAATACAAAAAGTACTTCGAGAAGGACGCTGCCTTGGCGCGTCGCTTTCAGGTCGTCAAGGTGGAAGAACCGTCCGAGGCCGTGGCAGCGGACATGTTGCGCGCGATGGTTCCGCTGATGGAGCGACATTTCGGTGTGCGCATTTGCGACCAGGCCGTCACTGAGGCCGTCCGTCTGTCTCACCGCTACATCACCTCGCGTCAGTTGCCGGACAAGGCCGTGGGGGTGCTGGATACGGCGTGTGCCAGGGTGGCCTTGGGGCGCAATGCCACGCCAGCGGTGATCGATGAAGCCCGCCGCCGACTCGCGGCTCTGGAAGCCGAGCGTCAGGCTTTGCAGAAGGAAGCCGCGCAAGGCGTGGATCAACGCAGCCGCTTGGCCGAGCTGGACACACAATCCCAAGCGATCCAGGCCCGCCTGGAGGCCGACCTGAGCCGTTGGGAGCAGGAAAAGGCCTTGGTGGCCGAGATCGATGAGTTGCGTGAGCGTCTCGAACGTGGGGCAGACGAGGCGGGCGCGCCGTCGACGCCCGCAGCGCTGGGCGCTGAGCCTGCGCCGCCGGCTGGCAAGTCGCGCAAGAAAAACGAACCTTTGTCCTTGACGCCCTGGCAAGCCGCACTGCAGGCCAAGTTGTCGGAGTTGGCCGTCATCCAAGGCGACACGCCCTTGGTGCCGGTGCAGGTGGATGCGCAGGTCGTGGCCCAGATCGTCTCGGACTGGACCGGCATTCCTTTGGGCCGCATGGTCAAGGACGATATCCAAGCCGTGTTGCAGCTGCAACAAGCGTTGGAGGAGCGGGTCATCGGACAGTCCCATGCCCTGGCTGCCATCGCTCAGCGCGTGCGTACCGCCCGGGCCGGGTTGGAAGATCCGAACAAGCCCCAGGGGGTCTTTTTGTTCGTGGGCCCCAGTGGCGTGGGCAAGACCGAAACCGCGTTGGCTTTGGCCGATGCGCTCTACGGTGGGGAGCGCAGCCTCATCACCATCAACATGAGTGAATACCAAGAGGCGCACAGTGTTTCTGGCCTGAAGGGCTCGCCGCCGGGTTATGTGGGCTACGGAGAAGGCGGTGTCCTCACGGAGGCGGTGTGCCGCAAGCCTTACAGTGTGGTGCTGCTCGACGAGGTGGAGAAGGCTCACCCCGATGTGCTGGAGCTGTTTTTCCAGGTCTTCGACAAAGGCGTGATGGAGGACGCTGAAGGCCGCGAGATCGATTTTCGCAACACCCTCATCATCCTCACGTCCAATGTGGGTTCATCGACCTTGATGCAGGCCTGCCTGAACAAAGACGAGAGCGAAAGGCCTAGCCCGGAGCGCCTGGAGGAGCTGCTCAGGCCGCAGTTGTACAAGGCTTTCAAGCCGGCCTTCCTGGGGCGTTTGAAGGTCGTGCCGTTCTACCCCCTGTCCGATGAGGTGCTCGAGCGGGTCATCCGTTTGAAGCTGGACCGCATCGGTGAACGCTTCCATGCCCAACATGGCGCCCGCTTCGAGTATGGCGATGACTTGGTCGAGGCCGTGCTGGCCCGATGCACGGAAGTGGACACCGGGGCCCGCAATGTCGATCACCTGCTGGGCGGCAGTTTGTTGCCGGAGCTGGCGCAATTGGTGCTCGCCCGCATGGCCGAAGGTCAAGCCGTGGGGCGCATCAAGGCCAGCGTGGGCAAGGACGGACAGTTCAAGTACCGAATGACCTGAGCAGCGCTCGTCAACCGAGGCGCAGCCGTGGTGGTGTGGGCAGGCGCTGTGGACGCCTTGCGGCGCATCCCGGGATGCGCCGCTGGCGCTGGCGGGCCGCATGATCCGCTGCGGCTGGGCGCATGCGCCTGTTGCAGGGCCGACGAAGCCCGAAACCGACGGATTCGGGTGACGAGCCTTAACCCCGGCACTGTTCGCGATGGTTAGGGCTGCTTCGTTCCCGACCTGACCCGGTTGGCCATGCTCCCATGCGAGGAGGCCCGTCATCCGCTATTGTAGGCCATGCCCCGCCAGTGGCAGTCCGATCGGTGCGGCCAGATGTGTCGCGGACGGTCGGCTGGACAGCGGGGGCGCGTGTTGGGCATGATGGGTGCATGAATGAGTTGCTGACCCAAGTGCCTCCCGTCTACAGAGAGACCAGCCTTCATTTGCTGGGCGCTGTATTGGCCGGAGCGGTCATCGGCCTGGAGCGAAGCTACCACGGGCGCCCAGCGGGGTTCCGGACGCATACCTTGGTCTGTTTGGCCTCTAGCCTGCTGATGCTCATCACGGTGTTCCATGCCGAGTGGTTTGCCGGTCCAGCGGCGATGCGGGCCCAGATCGATCCCACGCGCATGGCTCAGGGGATCATGACGGGCATCGGCTTCTTGGGGGCGGGCGTGATTTTCAAGGAAGGCCTGTCGGTGCGAGGGCTCACGACGGCGGCCTCGATCTGGGTCACTGCCGCGGTGGGCATTCTGATCGGCGTGGGATTCTTCTTTGCCGCGGCGTTGGCGACGCTCATCACCCTGGGTGTGCTGGCCGTGTTCCGCTTGATCGAAGGACGCATGCCCACGCGCCAGCATGCTCATTTCAGCGTGTGTTTCGAGCGCGACCACGTGATGCCCGAAAGCGAGCTGCGCCAGTTGCTCGAGGCCCATGGCTTTTCGATTGCAAACCTGAGCTACCGGCTCGAGGCTGAAGGAAGGATCTTCGAGTACCGCATGACCGTGCGCTCACGAGCCGGCGACAGCCTCTCGCGGCTGGCGTCGACGCTGGCGGCGCGGCCCACGGTGAAAGAGTTCCGTTTGTCACCGGCTGGGGATTGAGGCCGCGGCTGGGGATTGAGGCCGGGTTGGTCCGCGCAGGGCGTCACGCAAGGCTCCAGCCCCGGCACGCTCGCCAGAACTCGCGCAGTCCGCGCGGCCACGGCAGGGCACACACAGGACATGGTTGGACTCCAACCAACGGTTCGGCCGGCTCTGGAAGCGCGCAGCACAGCCTGGCTTGCGGGGCCATCACGCCGATGCGGCCGTTGCGCGCGCGGGGAGGTTGGCTGGACGCTGGCTTCGTGCCGATCAAAGGCAGGTCGGGGCCGACGGAGCAAGGCCGCAGTGAGGCGGTCGAGGCGCTGCAGTGTGGGGCTTGGAGACCCGACTCCAAGCTGGGTGACTGGACGGCCCTGGGGGGGGATCCGTTAGAATGCACAAAATCGAACGATCGTTCTATTTTGTGCAGGCTGCGATGCCTAGGGTTAACCCGAGCACGCTTGTCGCCAGGACAACAGTCCGGCTGTGCGCTGCACCATAGAATGGGATGTTACGTTTACGTCAATCCGAAGGAGAGCGTCGCATGAAGGCACTGGTCGCAGTCAAGCGCGTCGTGGACTACAACGTCAAGGTGCGTGTGAAGTCCGACGGCACGGGGGTGGACATCGCCAACGTCAAGATGAGCATGAACCCCTTTGACGAGATCGCGGTGGAAGAAGCCACCCGTCTGAAGGAAAAGGGGGTGGTCAGCGAGATCGTGGCAGTGTCTTGCGGCGTGGCGCAATGCCAGGAAACGCTGCGCACGGCGATGGCCATTGGGGCGGACCGGGCCATACTCGTCGAGACCGATGCCGAGTTGCAGCCGTTGGCCGTGGCCAAGCTGCTCAAGGCAGTGGTCGACAAGGAGCAGCCCCAGCTCATCATCTTGGGCAAGCAAGCCATCGATGACGATTGCAACCAGACGGGGCAGATGCTGGCGGCATTGCTCGATCGCCCGCAGGGGACCTTTGCCAGCAAGGTCGAAGTGGTCGATGGGGCCGTGGTCGTCACCCGCGAGGTCGACGGTGGCCTGGAGACGGTGAAGCTGCAATTGCCGGCCATCGTGACCACCGATCTGCGCTTGAACGAGCCGCGCTATGTGACGCTGCCCAACATCATGAAGGCCAAGAAGAAGCCCCTGGAGGTGCTCAAGCCGGCGGATCTCGGGGTTGACGTCAGCCCGCGTCTGAAAACCCTGAAGGTGGCTGAGCCTCCCAAGCGCAGCGCCGGTGTGAAGGTGCCCGACGTGGCCACGCTGGTCAGCAAGCTCAAGAACGAAGCCAAGGTCATTTGAGGAGTTCGGTCATGTCCATTCTTGTCATTGCAGAGCACGAGCACGGCGCCCTCAAAGGGGCCACGTTCAATACGGTGACGGCTGCGTTGGCCTGCGGGTCGGAAGTGCATGTGTTGGTGGCGGGTCACAACGTCGGGGAAGCGGCTCGGCAAGCGGCCCAGATCGCCGGTGTGACCAAGGTGTTGCATGCCGATGCGCCGCAACTCGATGCACAACTGGCCGAGAACGTGGCGGCCCAAGTGCTGGCCGTGGCCCAAGGTTATAGCCACATCCTCTTTCCGGCCACTGCTCACGGCAAGAACGCCGCCCCCAGGGTGGCGGCCAAGTTGGACGTTGCGCAGATTTCGGACATCACCAAGGTGGTGTCGCCGGACACCTTCGAGCGGCCCATTTATGCCGGCAACGCGATCGCGACGGTGCAAAGCGCCGATGCGGTCAAGGTCATCACGGTGCGCACCACGGCGTTCGACGCGGCGCCGGCCACTGGCGGTGCAGCAAGCGTGGAAAGCGTGGCGGCGGTGAGTGATTCGGGGTTGTCCAGCTTCGTGGGTCGCGAAGTCACCAAGAGCGACCGTCCGGAGCTCACCGCCGCCAAGATCATCGTCTCGGGTGGCCGTGCGCTGGGCTCGGCCGAGAAGTTCAACGAGGTGCTGACGCCGCTGGCCGACAAGCTCGGGGCCGCGCTGGGCGCCAGCCGGGCGGCGGTGGACGCGGGGTACGCGCCCAACGACTGGCAGGTCGGTCAGACGGGCAAGATCGTGGCGCCGCAGCTGTACATCGCCGCGGGCATCAGCGGGGCGATTCAGCATCTGGCGGGCATGAAGGACTCCAAGGTGATCGTGGCGATCAACAAGGATCCCGAGGCCCCGATCTTTTCCGTGGCCGACTATGGCCTGGAGGCCGACCTGTTCGAAGCCGTGCCGGAGCTGGTCAAGAGCCTGTGAGATCCACAACGGGCCGTGACATCGGGATGTTGCGGCCCGCCAGACCCGTGCGCCCGCTGCACAGGCCACGGGTCTTTTTTCCGCCTGGTGCACAAGTTGTCCGTCGAGTGACAAGCGAGGAGATGCCGTGACTTACCGTGCCCCCGTCAAGGACATGCTGTTTTGCATGAAGGAGCTGGCTGGTTTGGACGAGGTGGCCAAGCTGCCTGGTTTCGAGGATGCCGGCGTGGAAACCGCCCAGGCCGTTCTGGAGGAATGCGCCCGGTTCAATGAGGGGGTGGTCGCTCCGCTCAATGTGGAAGGCGACCGCAACCCCAGCGCCTGGAAGGACGGGCAAGTCTTCACGACGCCTGGCTTCAAGGAGGCTTTCCGTCAGTTTGCAGAAGGGGGCTGGCAGGGTCTGCAGCACCCGACCGACTTCGGTGGTCAGGGCCTGCCCAAGACCATCGGTGCGGCCTGCATCGAGATGATCAACAGTGCCAATCTGAGTTTTGCACTGTGTCCGCTGCTGACCGATGGGGCGATCGAGGCCTTGTTGACCGCCGGCTCGCCCGAGCAGCAGCGCACCTACATTCCCAAGATGATCTCGGGGCAGTGGACCGGCACGATGAACCTCACCGAGCCGCAAGCGGGTTCGGACCTGGCGCTGGTGCGCACGCGCGCCGAGCCACAGCCAGATGGCACCTACAAGCTGTTTGGCACCAAGATCTTCATCACTTACGGTGAGCATGACATGGCCGAGAACATCGTCCATCTCGTGCTGGCGCGTGTCACCGGCGCGCCCGAAGGGGTGAAGGGCATCTCGTTGTTCATCGTGCCGAAGTTCTTGGTTCGGCCCGATGGGTCGATCGGTGAACGCAACGATGTGCACTGCGTGAGCATCGAGCACAAGCTTGGCATCAAGGCCAGCCCGACGGCAGTGTTGCAGTTTGGCGACCACGGCGGCGCGGTGGGTTACCTGGTGGGTCAGGAAAACCGCGGTCTGGAGTACATGTTCATCATGATGAACGCGGCTCGCTATGCCGTGGGTGTCCAAGGCATTGCGGTGGCCGAGCGGGCTTATCAGTTGGCAGCGGCGTATGCCAAGGAGCGTATCCAGTCGCGGCCGGTGGACGGGTCTCGGCCTGGCAGCGCGCCGATCATCCACCATCCGGATGTGCGCCGGATGTTGATGACGATGCGCGCCTATACGGAAGGCTGCCGTGCGATGGCCATCACTGCCGCAGCGGCCTATGACGCGGCTCATGCACACCCGGACGAGAAGGAGCGCCAGCGCAATCAGGCTTTCTATGAGTTCATGGTGCCGCTGGTCAAGGGCTACAGCACCGAGATGAGCTTGGAGGTGACCAGCCTGGGGGTGCAGGTGCACGGGGGGATGGGCTTCATCGAGGAGACGGGGGCCGCCCAGCATTACCGAGACGCTCGCATTTTGCCCATCTATGAGGGCACCACGGCGATCCAAGCCAATGATTTGGTGGGCCGCAAGACGGTGCGCGATGGGGGCCAGGTGGCCAAGGCCATCGCTGCGCAGATCGCCAACACCGAGGCGGACTTGGCCCGTCGCGACAGTGTGGCCGCCCGTGCCATGCTCCAGCGCCTGCAAGCGGCCCGAGAAGCTTTCGTGCAGGTGGTGGATTTCATCGTGGCCCAAGCCAAGAGCCGACCGAATGCGGTCTACGCCGGCAGCGTGCCGTATTTGATGCTTGCCGGCAATGTGGTGGCAGGTTGGCAGATGGCGCGGGCCTTGATGGTGGCCGAGGATCGGCTGGCTGCCGGCGAGGACACGGCCTTCATGCAGGCCAAGATCGCCACGGCGCGCTTCTATGCCGAGCACATCCTGGCCAAGGCGCCAGCGGTGCGTGAGGCGATCGTCAATGGCGCCGACAGCGTCATGGGCTTGGACATCGAAGCATTCTGAGTCTCGAGGAGCATCCCGTGCCTTTGCCGACCATCCTTCAGAACTTGCCGCTGCCAGTCATCGGCTCGCCGTTGTTCATCATCAGCAATCCACGGCTCGTGATCGAGCAGTGCAAGGCCGGCATCGTGGGTTCGATGCCGGCGCTCAATGCGCGGCCGGCCTCTCAGCTGGACGAGTGGCTGGCCGAGATCACCGAGACGCTGGCGGCTTATAACCGCCAGCATCCGGACCGCCCGGCCGCCCCGTTTGCGATCAACCAGATCGTGCACAAGAGCAATGACCGGCTCGAGCACGACATGGCCTTGTGCGAGAAGTACAAGGTGCCCATCATCATCACCTCGTTGGGGGCCCGCACGGATGTGAACGAGGCGGTGCATCGCTGGGGTGGAGTCGTGTTGCACGACATCATCAACAACACCTTTGCCCGCAAAGCCATCGACAAAGGGGCGGATGGCTTGATTGCCGTGGCGGCCGGGGCCGGCGGTCATGCAGGCACGACCAGTCCTTTCGCGCTGGTGCAAGAGATTCGGGAGTGGTTCGACGGCCCCTTGGCGCTGTCCGGGGCGATTGCCACGGGGCGCGCGATCTTGGCGGCGCGGGCCATGGGGGCGGACTTCGCTTACATCGGCTCGGCTTTCATCGCCACCGAAGAGGCGCGCGCCGTCGATGAATACAAGCGCATGATCACCGAAAGCACCAGCCAGGACATCGTCTATTCGAACCTTTTCACCGGGGTGCACGGCAATTATTTGCGCGGCTCCATCGTGCGTGCCGGGTTGGATCCGGACAATCTGGCCGTCAGCGACCCGAGCAAGATGAATTTCGGCGGCGAAGGGGCGAAAAAGGCCTGGAAGGACATCTGGGGCGCCGGCCAAGGGGTGGGGGCCATCAAAGAGGTGGTGCCCGCGCGCGTGTTGATCGAGCGTTTACGCAGCGAGTATCTGGCCGCCAAGGCGCAGTTGTGCGCAGCTTGATGCGGCGGCCCGGCGTTCGCACGGTCCGCGGGCCGGGTGGACGCTGAGCCGCCGGCCTGGACTTCCAGCGGTTCGGCATCTATACTGTATATCTATACAGTTACCGATGGGTCCCGGCATGGCCGAACCTCCATGGTCTCCAGTGGTGATCAAGGGCCGCGGCACGGGCTGGCGGCTGGCGCATCGTTTCGAAAGCCAGGAGCGCGAATGGTTTGACGATGGATGGGCCCCGGGGGCGCAGGCCGAGTCTGCCGCTGAGGGGGCCGTCGCGCATCCTCCTCGCAGCGAGGTGATGGAAGAGCGCGTGCGCTCGCTGCTCAGCCCGAACGACTCCCCAGACATTCCCTTCGAGTGGTCGATCAATCCCTACCGGGGCTGTGAGCACGGCTGCATCTACTGTTACGCCCGCCCCACGCACAGCTACCTGAATCTTTCGCCCGGGCTGGATTTCGAAACGAAGCTGGTGGCCAAGGTGAACGCGGCCGAGGTGCTGGCCCAGGAGCTGGCGCGACCAAGGCACCGAGTCAGCCCGATCAATATCGGCTCGGCGACCGATGCCTATCAGCCCATCGAGCGTCGCTTGCGGATCACGCGGGCGGTGCTGGAGGTGTTGCACCGCTGCAAACACCCTTACACCATCGTTACCAAGTCCTCAGGGGTGGAACGGGACCTGGACCTGATTGCCGCCGATGCGGCCGAGCGCAGGGCCATGGTCTTCGTGAGCGTGACGACACTCGATGCGGCGCTGAGTCGCCGTCTGGAGCCCCGTGCGGCGGCGCCCCACCGCCGATTGCAGACGGTGCGGACTCTGGCGCGCGCCGGTGTGCCGGTGGGCGTGAATGTCGCCCCGATCATTCCTTTTTTGAACGAGCCGGAGATCGAGCGGCTCGTCCAGGCGGCAGCCGAGGCCGGCGCCAGGTCGATTCACTACACCGTGTTGCGGCTGCCGTGGGAGGTGAGCCCTTTGTTTCAGCGCTGGCTGCAAGATCATCTGCCGCAGCGGGCCGCACGCATCATGGCACGGGTGCGTGAGTTGCGGGGCGGCAAGGACTATGAGGCCGAATTCGGCGTGCGCATGAAGGGTCAGGGGGTGTGGGCGCAGCTCATCGCCCAGCGCGTGGACAAAGCCTGCGCCCGCGCCGGGCTGGCGCGCCACGCACCGCGTCTGGATGCGACGGCTTTCCGACCTCCTGGTGACGCACGCCAGGCCGAGCTGTTTTGACGCAGGGATCTGATGCGAGGGGGCCGAAGCGGGGGCATCAGAAGCGGATGGTCAGCGTCAGGCCCAAGGCCCACAGGCCTCGGCGCGCTTCGGCCGCTGTCTCGCGTTCGCGGAAGTGACCCAGGGAGACCTGACCGAGCAGCCAGTCTTCGTGCAGTGCTTGCTCCCAGCTCAGTTGCAGACCGTATTCCTCGACCTTGACACCGCCTCCTTCACGACCGCGGAAAAGCGCCTCGGTGGACAGCAGGCGCTGGTTGCCGAAGAACTGGTACAGACCGAGGTTGCTCGACCATTCGACGCGCTGGCTGCGTTGGGTGTAGGTGGCCGCGTGGAGCCAGCGCCCGATCAGGGTGGGGTTGACCTCATGCTCGTACGACACCGCGGTGGTGGATCCGACGCGGTCATCGCGGGTCCAGAAAACGGTTTCGCGCAAATGCAGCCGGTCGGCGGGGCCGAGTTCCCACTGGTGCCGGTAGCGCAGCTGTGCATAGGGTTTGATGCCTCCGCGCAGGCCCAAGCGGGCATCGAAACCGGCCCCGGCATGGACGCCCAGCCCAGCAAAGAAGGTTTCTTGGCCGGAGCCGGGGGGCTGCAAACGCTGTTCGCGGCTGAGGGGCTGCGGCTGGTCGGTCACCAGGTCTCGGGCGTCGTCTCGTCCGACGAACAGCCGTGCAGAGCGCTGTTCGATGTTGGGCAGCCGGAAGCTGGCGTTGAAGCGGGCCCCCAGCCGGGGCGCATGCTGTTGCCGCAGCAGCAACCGCACTTGGAAGACGCCGTCGCTCACAGAGCCGCCGTCTTCGAAGGGATGGTCGCCAAACCAACCGTCCACGCCGCGGGCCAGCCACTCGGCGGATGCGCGTAGGGACTGCCGGGCCGAGCTGGCGATGTCCACCATCGGGGAGGCCGGCTCCCCGGGAGGGGAGTCGGCCAGCGCCATGGCTGGCAGGATCAAGATCGCGAACTGACACCAGGCGCTGAGGCGCGGGGCAGGGCATCGTGAGCGTGCAGAAGGCGCGTACGTGGTGGACATGGGGGTAGGAACTTGCAGGCCGTGCGCACTATAAGCCAGCCCGCACCCCACGCCAGTACATCATCGCGGCACGACGCGGATCTTGCCCACCATGCCAGCGTCGAAGTGACCCGGCAGCAAACAGGCATACTCGAACTCGCCCACACGGTTGAAGTGCCAAATCATTTCGGCCGTCTTGCCCGGGGCGACATGGGCCATGTAGGGCTCGTCATGCTCCATGTCGGGGAACTTCTTCATCAGCTCGGCGTGCGCCTGGAGTTCCTGACGGGTGCCGAGCACGAATTCGTGCATGACGTTGCCGCGGTTGTGGTGGAGGAAGCGAATCGTCTCGCCGTGCTTGACCTCGATCTGGGCGGGGGTGAAGCGCATGTCGTCGCTCATTTGGATCTCGAGGGTGCGAGTCACGGCCCGCGCCTGTCCGGCGATGCCCCAAGGTTTTTGCTCGATCACCACGGGGCCGGCCTGGCCGCCGTGGTGGCGGTCGCCGTGCGCGATGGTCATTGCTGGCACGAGCAACAGGCCCGCAAGGGCGAGGGCATGGGCGGCTTGCAGCATCGGTGGGTCTCCTTCCAATGGGGCATCGATGGGGCGTCAATGGGCGTGGCCCGTGCCGTGGGGTTTGACCGCGCGGGCCGAGTCGGGGGCGGGCGATGGCGAGCCCGCGCGCACGGCCGCCGGAGGCGCGCCTGTCCATTCGTAGGCCACAGTGCCTGGTGGATGCCTGAATGGCCCGGGATCGCTGTAGTCACCAGGCCGCTGGTGGCGGCGCACTTTGAGCACGGTGAACATGCCGCCCATCTCCAAGGGGCCGTACTGTCCCTGGCCGGTCATCATCGGTGCGGTGTTGTCCGGCAGGGGCATTTCCATTTGACCCATGTCGGCCATGCCGCGTTCGCCCATCACCATGTAGTCGGGCACGATGCGCTGGATCTTGCGCACCAGGCCGCGGTGGTCGACTCCGATCATCGTGGGCACATCATGGCCCATGGCATTCATCGTGTGGTGGCTCTTGTGGCAGTGCAAGGCCCAGTCGCCTTCTTCGTTGGCGATGAATTCGATTTGGCGCATCTGGCCGACGGCGATGTCGGTGGTCACCTCGTCCCAGCGTGCACTTGGCGGTGTGGGGCCGCCGTCGGTGCCGGTCACCTGGAACTCGTGACCGTGCAGGTGGAGCGGATGGTTGGTCATCGTGAGGTTGCCCACGCGGATGCGCACGCGGTCGTTCAAGCGCACGTTGAGCGTGTCGATGGCTGGAAAGATGCGGCTGTTGAAGCACCAGATGTTGAAGTCGAGCATCGTGTTGATGCGCGGGGTCTTGCTGCCTGGCTCCACATCGAATGCGTTGAGCAGGAAGCAGAAGTCGCGATCGACCTCGTTGATGTGCGGGTGCTTGTCGCGCGGGTGCGTGACCCAAAAGCCCATCATGCCCATGGCCATTTGCACCATCTCGTCGGCATGAGGGTGGTACATGAAGGTGCCAGGGCGGCGGGCTTCGAATTCGTAGACGTAGGTCTTGCCCACGGGGATGGCCGGCTGAGTCAGGCCGGCCACCCCATCCATGCCGTTGGGCAGGCGCTGCCCGTGCCAGTGGATGCTGGTGTGCTCGGGCAAGCGGTTGGTCACGAAGATGCGCACCCGGTCGCCCTCGACCACTTCGATGGTCGGGCCCGGGCTTTGGCCGTTGTAGCCCCACATGTGGACCTGGAAGCCAGGCGCCACCTCCCGCACCACCGGTTCGGCCACGAGGTGGAATTCCTTGACGCCATCTTTCATGCGCCATGGGAGGGTCCAGCCGTTGAGCGTGACGACCGGTCGGTAGGGCCGTCCATTGGGCGGCAGCAGGGGCGGTGCGGTCTGTGGCGAGGTCTGGACCACCGGTTCGGGCAGGGCCGCCAAGGCCGAGCGGGCCACGGCCACGCCGGCCACGGCGCTGGCGGCCATGGCGAAGAATCCGCGTCGGGAAGAGGCATTCGGCATGTGGTGTCGGGACATCGAGGGTCAGTGAGCTGGGGCGGTGTCGGCGCTGGCACCATCGCCGAGCGAGACGAAGTTCGTGGGCTCGCCCCCTTGGAGCACCCATTGGAGGTCGGATTCGGCCAGCCAGAAGTCGCGTTGGGCACGGAGGGCGTCGGCCGCGGTGGCCAAGCGGGAGCGGGTGTGGGACAGCAGCTCCCAAACGCTCATGAGCATTCCGTTGTAGCGCAGCACCGCTTCCTCGGCCATCAGCTCGCGGGTCTTGAGCACCTGGTCGCGGTAGGCTATGGCCAGGGCGTGGCTGGTCCGATAGGCCTCGTAGGCCAATCTTGCATGAGCGGATGCACGCATCGCCTCGGCTCGCGGCAACTGGTCGCGCAAGCCCTGCAGATGGTGTGCCAGCGCATCGGCGCTCATCAAAGACTCTGGCAAGGCCGGCAGTCCATCGGGCAGCGCGATGCGGTCGTGCCGTCCGGTCAGCTGCAGCACACGCACCAGCTCGCGCTCGGCCAGGGCGGCCGCGTATTCGGCTCTCTCCAAGGCCATCTTGGCTTCGCCGAGGGCCAGCGAGCTCGGCGCTGCCTGCAGGCGACTCCAGTTGCCCACCTGCACCATGCGTTGACCGAGTTCATGAGCCGCCTGGGCCGCCACGAGGCTGTCGCGGTGCATGCCGATGCTCTGTCGCGCCGCCACGGCTTGGATCCATGCCTGACGGGCCTGCCGGGCCACGGCCAGCAACTCGCTCAGACCTTGTACGCGACGGTGCATCTTGGGGTCGAGGGCCATCCAGCGCCCCTGGGCGATGGCATCGGTCAGCGCTGCGCCGAGCTGGGCCTGCACTGGGGCCAGCGACAGATGGGCCTTCCAGGCCTGGCGCACGGCGTCGGCGGGCGTGGCCAAGGACAGGGACGCCGATGGCGCGGGGGGCTGCGCGGGGTCTTGGTGTTGGGCTTCTTCCCAGCGCAGGATGTCGACATGGCCGCGCTGAAACCTTCCGACCGTGTCATTGGCCTGGCGCCAATCGAGGGGGGCATCGTTTGGAGAGGCCAGCGCGACGGGGGCCAGCATGGCCCCTGCGGCCCACAGGGCGGCTGCCAGTCGTGCGAGTTTGAGATGGAACATGGGTGGCATGAGGGGGAACATCCACGGGCTCATCGACCGGTACATCAACCGGTGGGCGGAATTTTGGGCGGGTCGAGCCAACGGCAAGCTGTCTGCCAGATGACAAATCTGTCAGCTTGTGGCGCTGGGCAGCGTTGCAGGCACACTACGTCTTGTTCCAGTGTGTGCAGCGGCCGTGAAGATCCTCATCGTCGAAGACGAACCCAAGACCGGCGACTATTTGCGCCAGGGCCTGCGTGAGGCGGGCTTTGCCGTCGATCTGGCGACCCATGGTGCTGACGGGCTGCACCTGGCGCTGGCTGGCGATCCCGACTTGCTCATCCTGGATGTGATGCTGCCCGGCATGGACGGCTGGACGGTATTGCGCGAGCTGCGCAGGCAGGGGTGGACGCGGCCGGTGCTCTTTTTGACCGCGCGCGATCAGGTCGAGGAGCGGGTGCGCGGCTTGGAGTTGGGTGCCGATGACTATCTCGTCAAGCCGTTCTCGTTCGCCGAGCTGCTGGCGCGCGTGCGCACCATTTTGCGCCGAGGGCGTGCTGGCCTGGAGCCCACGATCCTGAGAGTGGCCGATCTGGAGCTCGACTTGCTGCGTCGTCGCGTGACGCGAGCGGGCCGTCGGATCGATCTGACGGCCAAGGAGTTTGGCCTGCTGGAGCTGCTGATGCGGCGCAGTGGAGAGGTCTTGCCCCGTTCCTTGATTGCCTCTCACGTATGGGACATGAATTTCGACAGCGACACCAATGTGATCGAGGTGGCGGTGCGGCGGCTGCGGGCGAAGGTGGACGAAGGCTTCGAGCCGCGGTTGATTCACACGGTGCGCGGCATGGGCTATGTGCTGGAGGTGCCTGAGGAACGCGCATGAGACTGCGGCTGACGCTGACGGCTCGCCTGACGCTGCTGTACACCTTGGTGTCACTGACCATGCTGCTGGGGCTGGGCGTGTTCGTGCTGCGCGCCACCGATGCGCATTTCGTCGAGTTGGATGAGGAGCTGCTGCGCGACAAGTCGCGCCTGATCGCGCGGATCGTGGCCGAGAGCCGCTCGGCCGACGAGTTGGCTTCTCACTTGGATCATCTGCTCTCGACCCACGAGGGCTTGCATGCCGAGCTGCATGACGGGACTCGCGCGGTGTATGACGCCCATGGGCTGCAGCTGGCCCAAGCCGTCGAGCGCCAGCAGGGCGTGGGGCCGCCCGCCCAGTGGACCGTGGCGGGGCGGACGTTGCGCGTGCTGCAGTTTTCCTTGCCTGCTGCGCAGGCACTGGCTGCCGACGGTAGGCTCGTGCTGACCTTGGGATTGGATATCGGGCACCACCAGCATTTCATGCAGTCGCTGACCCGCTGGCTGACGGTGTGCCTGGCCGCAGCCACGTTGCTCAGTGGGTTGCTGGCCTGGTGGGTGGCGCGGCGCGGGCTGGCTCCGCTGCGGGAGATGAAGGCGCGCGCGCAGCGTGTGACGGCGCGCCAGATCGATCATCGCATGCCCGAGCAGGACGTGCCGGTGGAGCTGGCCGACTTGGCCCAGGGGCTCAATTCGATGCTGGATCGTCTGCAACAGGATGTCGAGCGTTTGTCGCAGTTCTGCGGCGATCTGGCTCATGAGCTGCGCACGCCCATCAGCAACTTGCTGACTCAGACGCAGGTGGCCTTGGCCCAGCCACGACCGGCGCAGGCCTATCGCGAGATCTTGGCCTCTAATGCCGAGGAGCTGCAGCGCTTGGCTCGCATGGTGTCAGACATGCTCTTTTTGGCCCAGGCCGATCACGGACTGGCGCTGCCGCGGCCCGAGCGCATCGTGTTGGCCGAGGAAGTCAAAGCGCTGTTCGACTTTTATGAGGCCTTGGCCGAGGACAAGGGCTTGCGCTTGGAGGCCGCGGGTCAAGCCGAGGTGTGGGGGGACCGTCTGATGGTGCGTCGGGCCATCAGCAACTTGTTGTCCAACGCACTGCGGCATGCGCGGCCCGGCACGCCGGTGCGCGTGAGTCTGGAAGAGCGGGATGCCCAGTGTGTGCTGACGGTGCACAACGAGGGGCCGGGCATCGATCCGCAGGATCTGCCCAGGCTGTTCGATCGCTTCTTCCGCGCCGACCGCTCGCGGCGCCACGGTGTCAGCGAAGGGGCCGGGCTGGGGCTGGCGATCACGCAGGCCGTGATGCGCGCGCACGGTGGGTATGCCTCGGCTCGGTCAGAGCAAGGCCAAACCGCGATGTCCTTGCATTTCCCGCGCGCAGCGTCTGGGTGAGGCGCTCACTTGAACAGGTCTTTGACCCGGTCGGTCCAACTCTTGGCATGGGGCGAGTGGCGTTCGCCGCCTTTCTTGAGCGATTCATCCAGCTCCTTGACCAGCTTGCGTTGGTGCTCTGTGAGCTTGACCGGTGTTTCGATCTGGATGTGGCAGTACAGATCGCCAGGATAGGCCGAGCGCACGCCCTTGATGCCTTTGCCACGCAGGCGGAAGGTCTTGCCATGCTGAGTGCCCTCGGGCAGCTCGATTTCGGCGCGGCCAGACAGCGTGGGCACCTCGATGGTGCCGCCGAGGATGGCCGTGGTGATGCTCACGGGCACGGTGCAGTGCAGGTCGTCGCCGTCGCGTTCGAAGATCTCGTGTTTTTTGATGCGGATCTCGATGTACAGGTCGCCGGGCGGGCCACCGTTGGTGCCGGGTTCCCCATTGCCGGCCGAGCGGATGCGCATGCCTTCGTCGATGCCGGCGGGGATTTTGACCTCCAGTGTCTTGGCGCGCTTGACCCGACCCTGTCCGCCGCAGCTGGGGCACGGATCGGGGATGACCTTGCCGCTGCCGTGACAGTGGGGGCAGGTTTGTTGGATGCTGAAGAAGCCTTGGCGCAGGTGCACGGTGCCCGAGCCATGGCAGGTGCCACAGGTTTTGGCACTGGTGCCCGGACGGGCGCCGCTGCCATGGCAGGTGTCGCAGTCTTCCCAGCTGGGGATGCGAATTTGCGCTTCCTTGCCGAAGGCGGCTTCTTCCAGGGTGATTTCCATGGCATAGGACAGGTCGCTGCCGCGATAGACCTGTGGGCCCCCGCGGCGCGAGGCGCCGGTCCCGAAGATGTCGCCAAAGATGTCGCCGAAGGCTTCTGCAAAGCCACCGAAACCTTCGGAGCCACCGCGGAAGCCGGCGCCGCCCATGGACGGATCCACCCCTGCATGGCCGTACTGGTCATAGGCCGCGCGCTTTTTCGGGTCCGAGAGCATCTCGTAGGCCTCTTTGGCCTCTTTGAACTTTTCCTCGGCCTCCTTGGCCTTGTCACCCTGGTTGCGGTCCGGGTGGTACTTCATGGCCAACTTGCGGTAGGCCTTTTTGATGTCCTCTTCGGAGGCATTTTTCGCCACACCCAGGACTTCGTAGTAGTCGCGCTTTGCCATGTTCTCGGTCACTTTCAAACGCAAAGCCCCCGTGTGCAGGTGTCGCTGCCCACGGGGGTGCTTTCATCCCCGCCCCCTGCGGCTGCGGCTGCCGGCTTCGGGGGGCGGGCCAGCGTCGATTACTTTTTGTCCTTCACTTCGGTGAATTCGGCGTCCACCACGTTGTCGTCGGCGGACTTGGCCGAGGCTTGGGCACCAGCAGCGGAGTGGCTCTGGCCGGCCGCCTGAGCCGCCTGCATGTCGGCATAGAGCTTCTCGCCCAACTTCTGGCTGGCCTTCATCAGCGCCTCGCTCTTGGCTTCGATGGTGGCCTTGTCCTCGCCCTTGAGGGCTTCTTCGAGGTCCTTGATGGCCGACTCGATGGCTTCCTTCTCGGAGGCTTCGAGCTTGCTGCCGTGCTCACCCAAAGACTTGCGCACGCTGTGCACCAGGGCGTCGGCCTGGTTGCGGGCTTGCGCCAGTTCGAGCTTGCGCTTGTCCTCGGCGGCATTGAGCTCGGCGTCTTTCACCATCTTTTGGATCTCCTCCTCGGTGAGGCCGGAGTTCGCCTTGATGGTGATCTTGTTCTCCTTGCCGGTGGCCTTGTCCTTGGCGCTGACGTGCAAAATGCCGTTGGCGTCGATGTCGAAAGTCACCTCGATTTGCGGCACGCCGCGCGGCGCCGGCGGAATGCCTTCCAGGTTGAACTCGCCCAGCAGCTTGTTGCCCGCGGCCATTTCGCGTTCGCCCTGGTAGACCTTGATGGTCACGGCCGGTTGGTTGTCCTCCGCCGTGGAGAAGACCTGCGAGAACTTGGTCGGGATGGTGGTGTTCTTGCTGATCATCTTCGTCATCACGCCGCCCAGGGTCTCGATGCCCAAGGACAGCGGGGTGACGTCCAGCAGCAACACGTCCTTGCGGTCGCCGGCCAGCACCGCGCCTTGGATGGCCGCACCCACGGCCACGGCTTCGTCGGGGTTGACGTCTTTGCGCGGCTCTTTGCCGAAGAACTCCTTGACCTTCTCCTGCACCTTGGGCATGCGGGTCATGCCACCGACCAGGATCACGTCATCGATGTCGCTGACCTTCACGCCGGCATCCTTGATGGCGATGCGGCAGGGCTCGATGGTGCGCTCGATCAGGTCTTCGACCAGGGCCTCGAGTTTGGCACGCGTGAGCTTGATGTTCAGGTGCTTCGGCCCGGAGGCGTCGGCCGTGATGTAGGGCAGGTTGATTTCGGTTTGCTGGCTGGAGGACAGCTCGATCTTGGCTTTCTCGGCAGCTTCTTTCAGGCGCTGCAAGGCCAGCACGTCCTTGGTGAGGTCGACGCCTTGTTCTTTCTTGAATTCACCAATGATGTAGTCGATGATGCGCTGGTCGAAGTCCTCGCCACCGAGGAAGGTGTCGCCGTTGGTGGACAGCACTTCGAACTGCTTCTCGCCATCGACATCGGCGATTTCGATGATGGAGATGTCGAACGTGCCGCCGCCGAGGTCATAGACGGCGATCTTGCGGTCGCCTTTGGCGGTTTTGTCCAGGCCGAAGGCCAATGCGGCCGCGGTGGGCTCATTGATGATGCGCTTGACTTCCAAGCCGGCGATGCGCCCGGCGTCCTTGGTGGCTTGACGCTGGCTGTCGTTGAAATAGGCCGGCACGGTGATCACGGCCTCGGTCACGGGTTCGCCCAGGTAATCCTCGGCGGTCTTCTTCATCTTGCGCAGCACTTCGGCGCTGACCTGCGGAGGCGCGAGTTTCTTGCCGCGCACTTCGACCCAGGCATCGCCGTTGTCGGCTTGCACGATGGAATAGGGCATCAGGTCGATGTCCTTTTGGACTTCCTTCTCGGTGAACTTGCGGCCGATCAGGCGCTTGACGGCGTACAGGGTGTTCTTGGGATTGGTGACTGCCTGGCGCTTGGCAGGGGCGCCGACCAGCACCTCACCGTCTTCCATGTAGGCCACGATGGACGGCGTGGTGCGCGCGCCCTCACTGTTTTCGATGACCTTGGGCGTATTGCCTTCCATGACGGCCACGCACGAGTTCGTGGTGCCCAGGTCGATGCCGATGATTTTTGCCATGTTGGATGCTCCTGATCTGAAAAATCCGGTTGTCCGCTACTTGTGGATCAATGAGGGGCTTTCAAGGGGTCAGCGGGGGGCCGCCACGGTCACCAGGGCTGGACGCAGCACCCGGTCGGCAATCACATAGCCTTTTTGCAGCACGGCCACGATGGTGTTGGGCTCTTGCTCGGCCGGCACCATGCTGATGGCCTGGTGTTGATGGGGGTCGAACTTGTCGCCGCTGGCCGGGTTCACCTCGAGCACCTTGTTGCGCTCCAGGGCCTGGGTGAGCAAGCGCAACGTGGCATGCACGCCCTCGCGCAATTGTTCCAGCGTGGCGTTGTCCACTGCCAAGGCGGCTTCCAGGCTGTCTTTGACGGGCAGCAGGCTTTCAGCAAACGCCTCGATGGCGAACTTGCGCGACTTGGCGATTTCCTCCTCGGCGCGGCGGCGGGTGTTTTCGACCTCGGCCTTGGCGCGCAAGTAGGCGTCGGACACCTCGGCGTGCCGGGCTTCGAGTTCGGCCAGCTTCTGTTCGAGCGTCACCTGCTCGGCCGGCTCGGCGTTCAGTTCAGGGGCAGGAGATTGGTTGGGGTCAGGATGTTGCGGTTCTGTCATGTCGTGCTTCCCATCGGTTGGCGCGCAAATGGGGGCATGCTCCAAAGGTTCAAGAGGCTGGGCCCGATGGCGGACGGGAAAATCCTGAAGAAAATCTTGAATTTTGCCGGCAAATGGCCTGGGCCGGTCCGTCCGGTCCCCGACGCAGGGGGGCGCCTGGGCATTTTGCGCAGGTTAGGATGCCTGCCTGAGCCTGTGAATCAGTCCCATTTGCCCTTGGACACTTCCTTTTCCAGCGAAACCAAGGATGCCGCTGCGCATTCCAGGGGCGCCGGCCGCGCCGAGCTGGCCATGCGCACGGCCCTGACCTTGGCCCGGCCCATCGTGCGTTGGTTGCTGCGCCAGGGGGTGCAGTACGGGGCTTTCGTGGCCGCGCTCAAGCGGGTCTTCGTGGAGGTGGCGGCCGAGGAACTGCGCCGCCAGGGGCGGCGCTGCACCGATTCGGCGCTGAGCGTGCTCAGCGGGGTGCACCGCAAAGACGTGCGGGCGCTGACGCAGCTGGGCCGGGCCCTGCAGCGCGACAAGCCTTTTTCGCCCGCGTCGCTGGTCTTCACGCGCTGGGCCACCGACCCACGCTGGCGCGATCCGGCCAGCGGCCGCCCGTTGCGGCTGCCGCGCCAGGGAGAGCAAGGCTCGTTCGAGGCGCTGGCGCGAGAGGTGTCCACGGACGTGCACCCCCGCACCTTGCTGGACGAGCTGCAGCGGTTGTCGCTGGTGCACATCGATGGCCCGTGGGTGGAGTTGGTGGCGCAGAGCTACGTGCCGTCGGCCGACGAGGCCGCCATGGCCGAGCTGTTGGCCGCCAACGGCGCCGATCACCTGGCTGCTGCGGTGCACAACCTGACCACGTCCGAACCGCGCCTGCTCGAGCAAAGCGTGTTCGCCAGCGGGCTGTCGCAGGCTTCGGCCGAGGCGCTGGGGGTGCTGGCACGGCGGCTGTGGGCGCAGGACTTCGCGTGCATGGCCGAGCAGGCGCGACAGCGCTGTCAGGCCGACGCAAAGCCTGCGCAGCCTTACCGCATGCGCTTTGGCGTGTATTACTACATGGAGCCCGAGGCATCCGAGACCGACGCTGCGCACGCCCGAAAAGGGTCTTCGTCGTGAACCGCGTCCTGAGGGGGAGCCGGATCGGCCTGATGGCCCTGGTGCTGGCTGGCGGGCTGGTTGCTTGCGGCGGTGGGGACGGTGTGGGTTCGGGTGGGACGGGGGCGCCGGTGTCGTCATCGGGGACGGTCTCGGGCTTCGGCAGCGTGTGGGTCGATGGCTTGGAGCTGGACGACACCCAGGCGCGTGTGAGGCTCGACAGCGCGGAGGGGGCGCCCGACCTTCCCTCCGGACCGCTCCGGCTCGGCCTGGGCCAGCGCGTCGAGCTCGAGTTCGAGACCGAGGCCTCGGGGCGGCGCGTGGTCTCCGAGATCCGCATCTCGTCTCAGGTGATCGGCCCGGTGACCTCGGTCTCGCCCTTGAAGGTGGCCGGGCAGCCGGTGCGGGTCAATACCGATGCGGCGCAAGGGCCCTTGACCTTGCTGGTGGGGGTGGCCGACGCCTCGGCGCTGCAGGTGGGGCAGCGGGTGGAAGTGCACGGCCTGGCCCGCACGAGCGGGGGGGTGCGCGAGATCCTGGCCTCTCGGATCGCCACCGTGGACGGTGCCGGACAGAGCCCCTGGCTGCGCCTGAGCGGTTCGGTCATGGGCCTGACATCGGGCAGCTTCAGGCTGGGTGGACTCAGGGTGCAGTGGGACGGCCGCACGGTCATCGTGCCTGGTCAACAGGCGCTGGCCGAGGGGGTGTCGGTGCGGGTGTGGACACGCGGGGGCATCTTGGGCCCGCCGGACGACCCGTATGTCCTGGCCGATCGCATCCAGATCCTGCGCCGGCAGTGGCAGCGGCAACAGCCGGTGCGTCTTTCCGGGCCGGTGCAGGTCTGCTCGGACGCGCCCTCGTTGTTTTACGTGTGCGTCGCCGATGCCGTGATCGAGCGGTCGTCGGCCCAGGTGAGCGGAGGGAGTCTGGATGACTTGGTGGAGGGGCGGTACGTGGACGTGCAGGCGCACTACGATGCGGCGCTGCAGGTGCTGCGTGGAGCCCGCTTCGCGCTGCGCACGGATGCCAGCGAGGCGTCCGTGGCCCGACTGGCCGGGGAGGTGTCCGGGGTGTCCGGGTTCCGCTTCACGGTGCGCGGCACGTTCGTCGAATGGAACGCCAGCACGCCGCGTGACTGTGACCCGGCCCACGGCGTGCGGGTGCGGGTGACGGGCCGCATCGCTGGCGACCATGTCCGCGCGACCCGGATCGAGTGTGTGAATCCTTGAGGCGGCCTCAAGCAGCGGATCCTCGGGGCCGCTGCGGGTGTCCCGTGCCGGCGCGCCGGTGGCGGTATCACCGTTTGGGCAGATCGTCCAGCGACACGCTCCAGCGCTGCCAGTCGGCCAGCTTGCGCCGGTCGCGCTTGGTCGGGCGGCCTTGTTCGATGGCGTGGGCCGGGTCGGCGAGGTAGCGCCGCAGGCGCGCGGCTTCTTCGCGGGCGCGAACGCTGTCCGGTGTTTCTTCGTAGAGCTGCTGGGCCACGGCGGCCGGGCCGCGCACCTTGCTCAGACCGCGCACGATGAGAATGCGGGTCGTCGGTCCCTGTTGAATGCTCAGGCGGTCGCCGATGCGAACTTCGCGCGAGGGCTTGGCCGGTTGGTCGTTGACACGCACTCGACCTTTGTCGACTTCTTCCATGGCCAGGCTGCGCGTCTTGTAGAAGCGCGCGGCCCATAACCATTTGTCCAGGCGTACGCCGTCCATGGCCAGACCTCAAGCGGCTGCGCCAAGCGCCAGGGCGCGCTCGCGTTGGCGTGTCAGTGCGGCCGGGTCACTGGCTTCGCGTGTGGGCCATCCGGCCAGATGCTGCTCGGCGATGTCGCAAAGCGCGACGATCCATTCGTGCAGATCGTTCAGGCAGGCGATGTGATGGAACTCCTTGCCGCCGGCGCCCAGAAAGGCTTGGCGGCCTTCGATGGCGATCTCTTCCAGGGTTTCGATGCAGTCGCTGACGAAGCCGGGGCAGATCACGTCCACACGCCGCACGCCCTGGCGGGCCAGTTCGATCAGCGTGGGCTCGGTGTAGGGCTGCAACCAAGGTGCCTTGCCGAAGCGGCTTTGGAAGGTGACGCAATATTGCTCGGCTCGCAGGCCGAGCCGTTCGGCCACCAGGCGCGCGGTCTTGTGGCATTCGCAGTGGTAGGGGTCGCCGAGGTCCAGGGTGCGCCGCGGCACGCCGTGGAAGCTGAGCACGAGCCGGTCGGGCCGGCCATGGTCCATCCAGTGCTGGCCGATGCGTCGGGCCAGGGCGCCGATGTAGCCAGGATGGTCGCCATAGCGGTTGACGAAGCGCAGCTCGGGCAGGGCCCGCGTGCGGGCCGCCCAGGCGCCCACGGCATCGATCACGCTGGCCGTGGTGGTGCCGGAATACTGGGGGTACAGGGGCAATACCAGCACCCGTGTGGCACCAGCGGCCTTCAAGGCATCCAGTTGGGTGGCAATGGACGGTCGTCCATAGCGCATGGCGGCTGCCACCGTCACGCGGTGCCCGCGCTCGCCCAGATAGCCTTGCAAGAGTTTGGCTTGTCGTTCGGTCCACACCCGCAAGGGGGAGCCAGCCTCGGTCCAGATGCTTTCGTATTTCGCGGCAGACCGGGATGGACGCACCCGCAGGATGATGCCGTGCAGCAGGGGCTTCCACAGCCAGCGCGGGATCTCCACCACGCGGGGATCGCTCAGAAACTCGGCCAGGTAGCGGCGCAGCGCCGGCGCCGTGGGGGCTTCCGGAGTGCCCAGATTGCACAGCAGCACACCGGTGGTGCTGTCGCGGCCATGGGCATGGGGGGGTTCGGGGGCGAAGCGCATCGATTCGGGGTTCCTTGTGGCTTCGGGATTATTCCCGAGCCGCGCCAGTCTCACCATCGCAGGCCGGGCTTGCCCCTAGGGGGTGGGGGGAACTCAGTCCTCGGGGTCTGGCCGGCGCCTCACGCGCGCGATGTCCGCCAGCACTTGGGGCAGGGCGATGGGTTTGGTCCAGTAGCCGGCGAAACCGGCCTGACGGGCCCGTTCGATGTCCTCGGGCATGGCATCGGCCGAGCACATGAAGGCTGGGATGTCGTGCAGGCCGTGGTCTCGGCGCAGGCCTTGCAGCACGTCGAAGCCGGACATGCCGGGCAGGTGGGCGTCGAGCACGATGACGTCGGGCCGCCAGTGGCGTACCAGGTCGAACGCTCGTTCACCATCTTCGGCGACCTGCAGTTCGATGTGCTCGCACAGGGTCATGGCCTCGCGGAACAGCAGGGCGTTGACCGGGTTGTCTTCCACGTAGAGCAGGCGCAGCGGGCCGATGCGGCTGGGCATCGATGGCGCGGGATCGGTGGACGCCGCACCGATGGTGTTCGCCGTGGCGGCATCGGCGCGCGGCAGCTCCAGGCTGACCGTGGTGCCCGTGCCGACGCTGCTGCGCACGTGGATGCGGCCGCCCATCTCTTCGATCAGGCGCTTGGCGATGAACAGACCCAAGCCGGTGCCTTCGATGCCGGAGGTTTCGCGCCCCAATCGCTCGAAGGGCTGGAACAGGCGCTCGAGCTGCGCGGCATCCAGACCGGCGCCGGTGTCGGTCACCTCGATGCTCACACGGTGCTCGGCCGCATCGCCGGCCTGCAGCGTCACGCGGCCGCCGGGCCGGTTGTATTTGATCGCATTCGACACGATGTTGAGCAAGACCTGGCGCAGCCGCTGCGGGTCGGCCCGCACGTGCGTGTCCATCGGTATGAGGTTTTCGATGTCGATGCGGTATTCCCGCGCCAAGGGCGCCAACAATTCTTGTGTTTGGGCACTGGCTTCGCGCAAGGACACAGGCTCCATCGACAGGGCAAGCTGGCCGGTTTCCACGCGTTGCAGATCCAACACGTCGTTGATCAGCGCCAAGAGGTGGCGGCCGGCTTGCAGCATGTGCGTGGCATAGTCGCGAATCTGCGCCGCATGGGGCTGCCCGGCGCTCATTGCAAGCAGTTGGGCAAATCCGATCATCGCATTGAGCGGGGTGCGCATCTCATGGCTCATGCGCGAGAGGAACTCCGTCTTGGCCTGGCTGGCCAGCTCGGCGGCCCGTTTGTCGCGCAACGCCTGTTCGGCTTGCTTCAGACGCGTGATGTCGGAATAAGTGCCGACCACCCGCAAGGCACGGCCATCGGGCGAACGGACCATCACCTTGCCGCGTTCGAAGACGCACAGATAGTGGCCATCGCGGTGACGCATGCGGTGCTCGGATTGGTAGACCTCGGTCCGTCCTTTCAAATGCGCCACCAGCGCGGCGCGCACCTGCGGCCAGTCCTCCGGGTGGACGCGTTCTCGCCATTCGCGTGGATCGTTGCTCAGCTCGTCATGGGCATAGCCCAGATTGGCGCGCCAACTGCGTGAGTAGTACACCGTGCCGGCTTGAACGTCCCAGTCCCATACGCCGTCGCCGCTGCCCTCGAGGGCGAATTTCCAGCGCTGTTCGCTTTGGGCCAAAGCGAGCTCGGCTTGGCGCTGAAGGGTGATGTCCCGAAAGGTCAGCACGGCCGACATCGGCGGCTCGTCAGGACTTAGCCGCAGCGGCTGCGTGTTGACGGCCAGCCACCGGGGGCTGCCGTCGGGCCCGCGCACCGCATACACCTCCTCGGTCACCGGCTTGCCGGTCTGGAGTGAGCGCGTCACCGGGTGGGCCTGGGCGGGCAAAGGCCGCAGGTCCTCGCTCAGCAGTTCGAGGCCGGGCCGCATCATCAGCGTGTCCATCGAGGCGTCGAGGATGCGGCAGGCTGCCGGATTGACCGCCACGACGTAATGGTCACGTGTGAGCACCATCAGTCCATCGCTGATCGACAAGGCCACCGAGCGGTACAACTCCTCGCTCAGCCGCAGCCGGTCGGCGGCGGCGCTGCGTTCGGTGATGTCGTTTTGCAAGCCGATGAAGTGGGTGATGCGCCCTTGGGCATCGCGCAAGGGCGCCACATGCAATTCATTGAGGAAGCGGCTGCCGTCTTTGCGCTGGTTGCGCAGCACCACGGTGCAGCTTTCCCCACGCGCCAGCGCCGAGCGCAGTGCGGCCAGCATCACCGGATCGGTGTCCTCGCACTGCAGGAAGCGGCAGTTGCGGCCGAGGATTTCCTCTCGCCGGTAACCGGTCAGACGTTCGAAGGACGGGTTGACATACACCAGCGGCATGTCTGGAGCCAGGGCGTCGACCACGGTCATCGGCAGGGCGGTCTCGGCTTCCATGGCGCGCCGCATGATTTGCAATTGGGCATCGCGCTGCTCCAACTCCTGCTCGGCTCGACGGCGTGCGGTGATGTCCACGGCCACACGAATGTGGCCGCCGCTGGCGATGGGCTCTTCGGTCAGGAGGATCCAGCGGTCGCGCCAGCGCATCTCCAGCGGCGCAGCGCCCTCTGGCCGGGCGGCGGTGTGCCAGGCGAGAAATTCGTCCTCGCGTCCGATGGCATCGGGGTAGTCGCCTGCACGCACCGCCCGCTCCAGCGCTTCGGTCCAGCAGGCACTCTCCAGGCCCTGGACGTGGCAACCCAGGCCTTCGCGCCAGGCCCGGTTGGCATGCACGATGCGGTCATGGGCATCGGTGATGACGATGCCCGCCCCCACGCTGTCGATGGCCTCCTGAAGCAAGCGCTGGACTTGGCGGGCCTGCTGCTGCAGACGCAGTTCCTCCGTCACCACCCGGGTGGCGCCGCGATAGCCGCGGAACCGCCCAGACGAGTCGAACACCGGCACGCCCGACACCGACACGGCCAGGCGGCCGCGCGGCGTTTCGCGCTCCATGACCAGTTGGCTGAAGGGCTGGCGCGCTTGGCGTGCTTGTATGTAGGCGGCATGGTCGCTGCGGTGGGCCGGATCGGAGCAGGGATGAAAGAACTCGCGGGCTGTTTGTCCGATTTCGTCTTCCGGACGCAGCCCGGTGTGCCGCTCCAAACTGGCCGACACCCAAGTGATACGACCTTCGGCATCCGATTCCCACAGCCAGTCGTTGCCGGCCAGTCCAGCCGTTCGCACCCGGGCTTCCTGCATGCGCGAGCGCTGCTCTTTGAGTCGCAAGGCCAGCATGTTCTCCAGCATCAGGCCGAGCTGATGCAGCCCCTGCCTGGCCGGGGCATCCAGTGTTCGCGACCGCAGGTCATAGACGCACAGCGTGGCCACCACGGCTCCTTCGACCCGCAGCGGCAGGCTTGCAAAGAAGCGCAGTCGATAGGTATCGACGACGAAGGGGTGCTGGGCGAAGCGGGGATCGGCTGTCAGGTCCTCGACCACCGTCAGACCGTCCTCATGCAGGGTCTGGTTGCACAAGGCCAGCTCGCGCGGGACTTCCCGGGCCTCAGCCCCGACCACGGACTTGAACCAATGGCGATCCCGGTCCATGAAGCCCAGCAGCGCGATGGGGCAACCGGTCAGCCGCGCGGCCAAGCTCACGGCGGCATCGAAGCTCGGCTCGGGCGCCGTGTCCAGGATGCGCAACTCGTGCAGGCGCCCCAGGCGTTGGGTTTCGTCAGGCAGGCTCGGGCGGGACATGGCGTGTCCGGTGGATCATGGGCGGCGGGGGACGTTCGCCGTGCACTATAGGCGAGTTGGGGGCCTGCTTCATCGGGTTCGATGGTGCCATGGCCTCAGAATGCTGGGCATCGTTGAATAATGCGCTACCTCGTGAAGGCGACGAACAATCCTCCGCTGGCCATGCCGCCCTTGGCGCTGACGCTCGACCTGGACGACACCTTGTGGCCCGTGTGGCCGGCCATCGAACGGGCCGAGACGCAACTGCATGCCTGGCTGCAACGGCATGCGCCGGCCACGGCGCGGCGTTTCGATATCGCCGGCTTGCGGGCGCTGCGCGACGAAGTGGCCCGCACCCACCCGCAGTGGTCCCACGATCTGAGCGCCATCCGCCTGGAGAGCTTGCGGCGTGCGCTGCGCCAGGCCGGCGACGACGAGGGGCTGGCGCAACCGGCCTTCGACGCATTCTTGTCTTGGCGGCACCGAGTCGAGATTTACGCAGACGTGGTGCCAGCGCTACAGCGCCTGGCGGCTCGCTTCCCCTTGGTGGCGCTGACCAATGGCAATGCCGACCTGCAAACCATTGGGCTGAGCCATTGGTTTCGCAGCGTGGTCAGTGCGCGCAGTTTTGGGGTGGGTAAGCCCCATGCCGCGATTTTCATGGAGGCATGCCGCCGTGCCGGGGCGCCGGCGCACCGGGTCTTGCACGTGGGGGACGACTTGGCTTTGGATGTGGCAGCGGCCTTGGCCGCGGGCCTGCAGGCGGCCTGGGTGGCGCGTCCAGACATTCATGCCGAGGCCGAGGGGGCGCCCGAAGGCACCCACCATGTGGTGCGTGATTTGGGCGAGCTGGCCGATCGGTTGGGAGCTTGAGCTGCCGTGGGAGGGCTTTCAAGGCCCGATGCTGAAGACTTCGAAGCTCAGGCAGGCAGCTTTGGGGTCGCCTGGCGGCGCTCCCAGTCCGATGACGCCACGGCCATGCAGCACGCAGCGGCCGCGGCGCAACACCACGGTCTCGGCCTCGTTGGCAAAGCGCACGAAGCTGCCGTTGCTGCTTTGATCGTCGAGGTGGAAGTTGCCGCTGTGCCATTCGATGCGCGCATGCAGTCGCGAGACCCGGGTGTCGTCGATGCATAGCGTGGATTCGGGGCTGCGCCCCAGGACGATCGGTGTTTGTTGGGGGGTGTAGACCTGATGCACACCGCCTACCGTCAGTCGCAGGCAGTCGGCCGAAGGGGTGTCGGTGAAGTCGGAAAACAGCGTAGACACCGGGGCATCGTCGGTCCAGGTCTCCAGCACGAAGACGCGGCAAGGTTCGGCGCGGCCGCGCAGATGCAGGCGATCCAGGCTGCGAAAACGCTGCCGATCCAGGCGGTTGAGACGCTCGTGCACCGCATCGGTGATCAGCACTTCATTGTCCCCGGCATGTTCGAGCAGGCGGGCCGCGACATTGACCGCATCGCCGAACCAATCGCCGTCGACCGCGACGATCTCGCCGTGCGCCAAGGCCACGCGCAGCTTCAGCGATGAGGCGCCAGTGTGGGCATCGGACATGATGCGGGCGATGGCTTCTTGCATTTCACAGGCCGCGCGCAGGCTGCGTGCGGGCCGCTCGAAGACGGCCATCAAGCCATCCCCCAGGGTTTTGACCACCGTGCCACCGCGTTGGCTCACGACCTGGCTGAGCATGCCGATGGTGCGGGTGATGATTTCGGCCGCCTGGGAATTGCCAAGGGACTCGTACAGCGAGGTGCTACCGCGCAAATCGGCAAACAGGACGGTGCGCTCGCTGGAAGACGGCATCGGCGGACTGTGAGAAATGTCACGCGCAGTGTAGCGGCTGCGCGGGGGCGCTGGAATGCGAACGGCCCCGCACAGGGGCGAGGCCGTTGGTTTCTTGCAATAGCCTGATGGGCCGAGGCGCCCGCTCGGCGCCTCGGGCGG